>JACQWB010000205.1 GCA_016209385.1 Candidatus Rokuibacteriota bacterium | reverse complement strand
GTCATCTTCGTCATGTGGAGTCGGCAGGTGCCATACGACGAGACCTACCACCTGGCGACCATGGCGCGGCAGCAGTTACGCCGGGCGGCGTGACCGTGAAAAAAAAAGTTCTTGACAAGGGTCATAGAAAGTCTCCCCCGGTGGCAGTTCGAGCCGAGGGGCTCCCGACGAGCCGCAGGCGAGGAGAGCCACGAGGCGAGGCCCGAGTGAAATTGCGCGGGCCGGGCGGGTACCCGGGCCGGAGGCCGGGGTGTGCCGGAGGCATGGGTACGCGCTCGAAAGGCCCCGGGGCAGATTAGTGATGCCGGGTTTCTCATGCGGCGTTTCCCGAGACGATCGCGGTCGCGATCCGCTCTGGCCGAGCTTCCTCCAGGTCGTCGGGGACCTCCTGTCCGATGCCGAGCCAGGTGAGGGGGAGGGCGGTCGCGTGGCTCACGCTCAGGATGCCTCCGTAGTGCGAGGTCTCGTCGAGCTTGGTGAAGCAGAGCCGGTTGGGTCGGAGCCTGGCGAAGCCCTTGGCGGCTCCGAGGAGGTCGACCGAGCGTGTGGTTGCGGGCAGGACGAGGTGGACCTCGTCGGCGTGGGCGGCGTCGAGGAAGGGCACGAGCTTGTCCACGGACGAGCCCAGAGGGCTCCGGCCGATGGTGTCGATGAACACCAGGTCCTGGCTGTCCAGCGCGGCGAGTGCCCGGTCCATCTCATCGGGCTCGGTAACGACCTGGAGGGGGCTCTTCAGCAGATCCGCGTAGACCTTGAGTTGAGGGATGGCTCCGATCCGATAGGTGTCCATGGTCACGAGACCGATCTTCCGCCCATGGGTGAGCTGAGCCGTCGCCGCGACCTTTGCCATCGTCGTGGTCTTCCCTGCGCCGGTCGGACCGACGAAGGCGATCCGTAGAGCCCGCCGGCCGGCCCGATCCCACCGGCTGGGCGCGACGGGCAGGCGGTCCGCCAGAAGTCGTGTCGTGGCAGCCGCGGTCACTTTGCCGCCTTTGCGTTGGAGGGTCCGGAGGAAGGTCTGCGCGGTCGCGTCGGAAACGTCTTGCTCGCAGAGGCGATGGTAGAAGACCTGGAGCGGCGCGGGAAAACGGATGTGATCCGCCGCAGCCTTGCGGCCGGCGAGCGCGCCGGTGCCGCCGGCGTCGAACTCCTTGAGCCCTGCGGGCAGCCTCGCCGGGTTTGCCTGCGCCGCTCCCGCGCGGGCCGCCCGAGCCGGTGGCACCACGTGAGGCACCGCGCCGTCGAGGGCCGCGAGCACCTCCACGCGCGGCCGGCCGAAGAGGCGCCCGAGGCCCGCCGGCGGGAGCGTCTTGGTGTGAAGGAGGACGGCGTCTTCCCCGAGTTCCCGACGGACGGCCGCGAGGGCCTCGGGAACGCTGGCAGCTTCGAACCGTTTAAGCAGCATGCTCGACCTCCACAGGCAAGCTGGGTTGCAGCGTCACAGTGGCCGGAAGCTCGGCATACGAGAGCACGCCGAGATGGGGGAACGATCGCTCGAGGAGCCGGCGCAGGTGCGGGCGGAGGTCCTGCGCGCACAGCAGACATGGCCGCGCTTCGCCCGGGGCAGCCTGCTCGAGGGCGCGCGCCACCCCGTTCACGAGCCCCTGGAGCGCGTGCGGCTCGAGGACCAACGCGCCGGCTCCCTCCCCGCGCTGAAGGCCGGCCCGGAGCAGTCGCTCCACGCCGGGGTTGAGCACGAGCGGACGCAGCGTCTTGTTCGGCCCGAGGTACGGGTGGATCACGGCAGCGGGGATGACGGCCCGCACCCGCTCGGCCAGGTAGGCCGGATCCTTCGTATGGGGAGCGTAGTCCGACAGGGCCTCGAGGATGGTGGGCAGGTCCCGGATGGACACCTCTTCGGCAAGGAGGAGCTGAAGAACCTTGTGCACGGCGCCGAGCGGCAGGAGCGCCGGGATGAGCCCATCCAGGACCGCGGGTTGGCTTGCCTTCACCTGGTCCAGCATCTCCTGAACCGCCTGGCGCGTGAGGAGCGTCGCGGCGTGGCGGCGAACCGTTTCGGAGAGGTGGGTGGCGACCACAGTCCCGGGGTCGACGACCGTGTATCCCGCCGCGCGAGCCTCGTCCTTCAGGGCGGGGGAGATCCACAGGGCCGGGACGCCGAAGGTGGGCTCGCGGGTCTCGATTCCGTCCAGCTGCCGGGTCGCCGTCCCCGGGTTGATTGCCAGGAGGCGATCCGGGGTCACTTCTCCCTGAGCCACCTCGAGCTCCTTGAGGCGGATGAGATAGCTATTGGGGCGAAGCTGCAGGTTGTCCCGAACCCGGACCGGCGGGACCGTGAACCCGAGGTCCAGCGCGAACTGCTGCCTCAGCGCCTTCACGCGCTCGAGGAGCTCCCCGCCCTGGGCGGGATCCACCAGCGGGATCAGGTTGTATCCCACTTCGAGGCTCAGGAGGTCGACCGGCGGGAGGCCCTCGGGTTTGTCGCGAGTGCCGCTCGCGGGCCCAGCGGATCCGGCGTGAGCCTGGGTCGGCTGGGGGCCGCGTCCGCGGAGCGCGTAGTTCGCCGCGGCCAGGAGTCCGGCGAGGAGGAGAAATGGCAGCGTCGGGAGACCCGGGACGAGGGCCAGGCTCCCGAGGACCCCCGCAGTGACGCCGAGGGCGCGCGGGCGCAGCGTGAGCTGGCTGACGAGATCCGACGAGAGGTCGGATTCGGCGGCGGCCCGGGTCACGACGATGCCGGCCGCGGTGGAAACGATCAGCGCGGGGATCTGCGTGACGAGACCATCGCCCACGGTGAGGATCGTGTACGCCTGAAGCGCGTCGACGAGCCCCACGCCCTGCTGGAGCACGCCGACAGCGAGCCCGCCCAGGATGTTGATGGCCGTGATGATCAGGCTTGCCACCGCGTCGCCCCGCACGAACTTGGACGCGCCGTCCATGGCGCCGTAGAAGTCGGCCTCCCGGGCGATGCCCTCCCGCCGGCGGCGGGCGTCCGCCTCGGTGATCAAGCCGGCGTTGAGGTCGGCGTCGATGGACATCTGCTTGCCGGGCATCGCGTCGAGGGTGAAGCGGGCCGCCACCTCGGCGATCCGGCCGGCGCCCTTCGTGATCACCACGAACTGGATGACCACGAGGATCAGGAAGACGACGAGCCCGACGACGTAGTTGCCTGCGAGAACGAACTGGCCGAACGCCCTGATCACCTCGCCGGCCGCGGCCGGGCCTTCGTGGCCGTGGAGGAGAATGAGCCGGGTCGAGGCCACGTTGAGCGCCAGGCGGAGGAGCGTGAGCACGAGGAGCAGGGACGGGAAGGCCGAGAACTCCACGGGCTTCAGGATGTACATGGCGACGAGCAGGGTCAGGAGCGCGACGGAAAGGTTGGCGCTCAGGAGGATGTCCAAGACGACCGTGGGGAGCGGGATCACCATCATCCCGAGAATCCCCAGGACCGCGCCCGCCAGCCCCAGGTCGGTGAAGACGATGGCGGGCCCGCCGGCCAGCCCCGCCGGGTAGCCCCGCTCAGCGCGGAGGGACGCGGGTCCGCCGCCGGTGCGCGGTGCCGCGCCCGCGGTCCTCATGCGACGGGCCTCGGATGCTGGCGCTGGCTCAGCATGTACACGTAGGCCAGGACCTCGGCCACAGCGCGGTAGAGCGAGGCCGGGATTTCGCCGCCGAGTTCGACCGACTTGTAGAGCGCCTGGGCCAGCGGTGGGTGCTCGACGATCGGGACTCCCGCCGTGCGGGCGCGCTTTTTGATCTCCTCGGCGATGAGCCGGGCGCCCTTGGCCACCACCTTGGGCGCCCGCATGGTCTCGCGATCATACCTGAGCGCCACGGCCAGGTGCGTCGGGTTTGTCACGACCACATCGGCCTTCGGAACCTCGCTCATCATCCGGCGCATGGCGTACTGCCGGTGAAGGTGTCGAGCTCGGGCCCGGATGTGCGGGTCGCCCTCGCTCTGCCGCATCTCTTCCTTGACCTCTTCCCGGGTCATGCGGAGGCTCCGGAGATGGGTCCATCGCTGATAGCCGTAGTCCAGGAGCGCCAGAACGAGGTAGGCCGCGCCGATGCGCCAGAGGAGCGTGAGCGTCACTTCCGTCACGGTCGCCACAGCCGCCGACGGGTCGCGTCCCGCGAGCGTGACAAGCTCGGCGACGCGGGGCCGCAGGGTGATGAAGGCGATCCCGCCGATCGTGGCGAGCTTGAGGGGGCCCTTGAGAAGCTCGGCCAGCATGTGTCGGGCGAAGAGCCGCTTGAGTCCCTGGAACGGGTTCAGCTTCCCCCAGTTGGGCTCGAGCGTCCGGGTCGTGAAGAGGAACCCGACCTGAAGCACGTTGGCCCCGATGCCCACGACGGCCAGGAGGAGCACCGGTGGGAGGACGAGGTTGAGGAAGAGCGCGAAGACCTCGATGCTGTAGTCGTGGATCGCGCCAGGATGCCACTCGCCGACCTGAACGCGGGTCAGGAGCGCAGGAAGGAGCTCGGTCAGCGCACGGCTCCAGCCGGTACCGGCCCACGTGAGAAAGCCAGCGGCGCCGAGGATCGTAAACGCGGTCCCGACCTCCGGGCTCCGGGCAATCTGTCCCTTGCGCCGCGCCTCCTCCAGGCGTCTACCCGTCGGCGCTTCGGTTCGTTCGGGCTCATCGGCCATGGCTGAGGCTCCGGAGGAGCCCCACGAAGTGGGCCTCCATCTGTCTGATCTCCCCGCCGATCAGGCTCCCCATCAGGTCCAGGTTGAGGAGGAAAACGAGGAGTCCCACCGTGATCATCAGGGGGAAGCCGACGAGAAGGATGTTCATCTGCGGGATGCTCCTCGCCAGCAGCACGAGGATGAGGTTGGCGATGAAGAGCGCGCCGAGCGTGGGGCCTGCCAGGGCCAGGCCCAGCGTGAACATGCGGGACGCCAGGGGGAGGACGCTTTCCAAGAGTTCGGGGCTGAACCACCAGCCGCCGAGGGGAACCACGCGGAAGCTCTCAACTGCCGCCGCGACCACCAGGTGGTGGCCGTCGAGGGTCAGGAAGAGCAGGATCACCAGCATATCGAAGAGATGGGTGAGCACGGTGACCTGATTCCCCTGGGTGGGATCGAACACCGCGGCAAAACCGAACCCCATCTGCACCCCCATCAGCTCTGCCGCAAAGGTCGCCGCGGCCGTGATGAGATGCGCGATGAACCCGAGGAGGAGTCCCACCGCGAGCTCGCCGGCGACGCGCAGGGCGAGCTCGACGGCGTCGGCCGCCGCCGGCGGTGGCGCGGTCGCGATGGCGGACCAGGCGAGCCCGACCAGCGCGAAACCCAACCCCACGCGCGCGTGGATCGGCACCCGCGGATGGTTGAATGGCGGCGCGAGGGCCAGGAGGCCGCCGAGCCGGGCTGCGGCCAGGAGGAACCATTCGATGTGGCGCGGATCGAAGGGCCACAGGCCGACCGGCACAGTCATATGGCTCGGAGGGGGGCCACCCACGCCTTCGGCGCGGGTACCCGCCCCTTCCGATTCCTCCCCCCGATAGATTGCGCCGGCCAAGCCGGCGCTCGAAACCCTGGAGCAGCGTGACGTGACATGGCAGGTGTCATCGGGTACGCTCCGCAGTCATCCGGCGAACCTCGAGAGCCCGCCCAGGAGCCCCTGCGTGAACTCGACGAGCAGACTGAGCATCCACGGCCCGAGGAAGATCAGGATCAGGATCGAGGCCACCAGCTTTGGAAGAAACGTGAGCGTGACCTCCTGGATCTGGGTCACCGCCTGGAAGATGGAAACCAGGAGCCCGGCCAGGAGCCCGGCCCCCAGGATCGGCCCGGCGAGGAGCAGCGTCGTCCACAGCGCTTGGCGGGCCAGGTCCACGGTCATCTCGGGGGACATTGCGTTCGCGTCAGCGGTAGCTCGTGACCAGCGAGCGGATGACGAGGTGCCAGCCATCCGCCATGACGAACAGCAGAATCTTGATCGGCAGCGAGACGAGGATCGGTGGGAGCATCAGCATGCCCATGGACATGAGCACGCTGCCCACCACCATGTCGATGACGAGGAACGGGATGAAGATGACGAAGGAGAGCTGGAACGCCGTCCTCAGCTCGGAGATGACGAAGGCCGGGATCAGGACGTGGGTCTGAACGTCTCCCGGGCGATTCGGGCGCGGGCTCCGCGAGAGGTCCACCATGAGCGCCAGGTCACGCTCCCGGGTCTGCCGCAGCATGAACGCGCGAACCGGCGCGAGTCCCCGCTCCAGTGCCCGTTCCGGTCCGATCTGGCGGGCCAGGTAGGGTGCGAGGGCGTTCCGGTGGATCTCCTGGCCGACGGGGGCCATGATGAACGCGGTCAGGAACAGGGACAGCCCGATGATGATCTGGTTGGGCGGCATCTGCGCGGTTCCGAGGGCGTGGCGGAGGAAGGAGAGGACGATCAGCACGCGCGTGAACGAGGTCAGGAGAACGAGGATCGACGGGGCCAGCGCCAGCACCGTCAGCAGCGCCACGAGCTGGAGCATCGTGGAGACTTCGCTCGGGTCGGTCAGGTCGGCTTCCGTGAAGGAGATCCGCGGGAGCGGGAGCGCCTGGGCGGTCCCCGACAGGAGCAGGAGGGCCGCGAGGGTGGCGCCGATCAGGCCCAGGGTAGGGCTGTGCCTCATCGGGATTGCCCCCCGAGGCGCGCCCGGAGCGACCTCAGCTGGGTGGGGAGGTGCGGGTTCCCCTCCGGCTCGTCCGCCTGGCCGCGCCCCACCCAGGCCGTAGGCGCGGGGACCCCACCGGTGGCGACTTCTGCCTCGGGCCATGCGTCGAGCGGGACGATGCGCCCGGCGCTCACGCCGATCAGGATTGTCCGGGTTCCCACGCGGACCAGGCAGAGGTACTCCTTCGGGCCGAGGAGGGTGCGGCCCTCGATCCGGATCGGCCCGTTTCCGCCGGGTAAGAACCGCGCGAGGGGGAGCCGGCGGAGCAAGCGCGAGCCTCCGTACAAAAGGCCGGCCACCGCCAGGGAAGCCAGGCCGAGTCGCCAGAGGGAGCCGCTGAGCGTGGGCGCCGCTGAGTTGGGCGCCGCGGCGTCATGGCCTCGAACCGGATCCGCGCCTGCCGGGGCAGACGCGAGGGCGAGGAGGAGTCCAGCCAGTATCACCCACCTGCGGCTTATGCGCATGTCCGCTCGCCGGTGCTTCCCTTCGCGCGTGCCGGCGTCACCGGAGGCTCCGGATGCGGTCCGCGGGGCGGCTGATATGGGTGAGCCGTACCCCGAAGTTCTCGTCGATGATCACCACTTCGCCCCTGGCGATCGAACGATCGTTGACGAGGATCTCGACCGGTTCCCCCGCGAGCCGGTCCAGTTCGACCACCGATCCCGGGCCGAGGGCCAGGATGTCCCGAATCAGCATCTTGGTGCGTCCCAGCTCGACCGTGATCGGCAGCGTAATGTCCAGGATCAGGTCGAGCCCGGGCGGCGGAGCATCGGCGGACGCCTCGTCCGTTGCCGGCTCCCGGGAGGCCGGCGCGTGCCGGGCCGACAGCTCCTCGGCCACGGTGTCCGGAATCATCAACGCGAGCGTGGCCCGCTGGCTCCCGTCCACCGACAGCCAGGCCAGGGCTGCCGAGTGCGCCGGTGGCGTCCATGGATCGCCGGCCTCGATGACCTGGAGGTCTGCCGGGGCGAAGGAAACGGGACGGCCGAGCAGCCCCTTGAGCGACGAGCCGGCTGAGGCCATCATCTGGTTCACCATCTCGCGGAGCGCGTTTTCGTGGTCCGCCGAGAGGACGGCGGACTCGTCAGGGTCTTCGCCGATCGCGAGCTGCGCCAACCCGGCCGCATCCGCCCGCGGCAGGACCAACGCATGCGCGCCGCCGGAGCCTCGGCTGAAGCGGAGCTCGGCGACCATCCAGGGCAGCGGCAGCCGCTCCCTGAGCGCCTCGGTCCGCTCCAGGGGCCTCGGGTCCAGGTCGATGGTGATCGCGCGGTTGAGGAGCGTGGACAGGGCCGCCGCGCCGCCGGCGAGGAGGGTCCCGCAGTAGGCGCGCATCACTTCTTCGAGCGAGCGGTCGGACGGCGCCGTGGTCAGCGCGGAAAGCTTTGCGGTCATCGGGCACGCTTCCTTTCGTTCTGGCGGTCAGTGATCTCCACCGCCAGGTGGTGACGGCTCACTCCGGGTTTGCCTTTGAACTTCGTCAGCTGGCCGACCGTGACCATCACGGGGATCGTCGGCCCAGTGTTCAAGGCGAGCATCGACCCCTCGGCCAGGCTCAACAGATCCCGCACCCTGACCGAGGTCTGGCCCAGCACGACCCGGACCTCGAGGGGGGTGTGGAGGATCTCACCGACCAGGTGGTCTCGGGTTTCCGCATCCGGGTTGGCCTTGGTTGTGGAGAGCCACGGCTGGGCACCGAAGCGCGGGATCAGCGGTTCGAGCAGGAGATAGGGGTACCCGATCGTCATCCCACCGGTGACCTCACCCATCCGGAGCCGGAACGAGGCGACGAGGATGACCTCGTTCGGGGAGGTGATCTGGAGAAACTGCGAGTTGGTTTCCAGGTTCAGGATCCGCATCACGAACGCGCCGACCTGTTGCCAGGACTGCTGCAGCTCCACCACGGCCTGGAGGCCGATCCGCTCGATGATGGCCCGCTCGATCTCGGTGAATTCCCGGATCGGGCCGCTGGCCGCACCGCTCCCACCGAGGAGGCGATCGATCATCGCGAAGGCGAGCGGCGAGTTCACCTCCAGCACCGCTTCTCCGTTGAGCGGCTCCATGTTGAAGGTGAAGGCGCAGGCCGGAGTCCCGATCGCCAGCACATACTCGGCATAGGGGATCTGCTCGACGGCCTCCAGCTCAACGTCCACCACCGTCCGGAGCATTCCCGAGAGGGAGGCGGTGACGCGTTTGGCGAAATCGTCGTGGAGCACATGGAGGGCGCGGAGCTCGTACTTGGAGAGCCGGCTGGGTTGCCGGAAGTCATAGGGGACGGCACGCCGGTCGGCGCTGTGCCGCTTTGGGGTCGTCGCGGTCGCCACCTCCCCGCGGTGCACGGCGGAGAGGAGCGCGTCAATCTCCTCCTGGCTCAGGATCTCTTCAGGCTTCATTGCACGATGAACTCGGTGAAGAAGGCACGGACCAGGACCGGCCCCTTGAGCTCTGCGTTGAGGCGGTCGCGGAGCCGTTCTTTGAGACTGTCCCGCTGCTCGGCGTCCAGGAGCTCGGTGAGCGACGCGTTCGCCAGCACGCCGAGGCTCGTGTCCGTGAGGCGGGGCCGGAGCTCTTCCAGGAGCTTTTCGCTCTGGCCGGGGGCCATCGCAAACTCGATCGTGGTCTTCAGGTAGCGCCGGCCGTCAGTCCTGGCGACGTTGACGACGAGCGAGCCCAGCCGCCAGGTCCGGTACGCCGCCTGGCCGTGGGCCTTTGGCGAGTACGCTGACCACCACCAACCGGTGGCCCAGCCAGTGGCGAGGGCGAGCAGCACGGCCGCTCCCGCCATCAGGAGGCGGCCGCGTGGGTTCCGAGCGGGCACACCCACTTCGTGGGTAGCCGGCGCGGCCGCCGCCTGCGCGGTTCCCTTACTCTGCACTTCCATGGCGTGTTCCTCTGGACTTTGACGCGTGGGGCCGGCCTCGGCTGTGCGCCGTCTCCATCAGCTCCCGCACAGTCGCCGGGCTTTCCCTGACCTGGAGCCTGAGGCCGGTGGTCAGCGCGACGGTCGTCGCCGGCTCGTCTTCGACCGACTCGATCAGCTCCGCGCGCACCGAGAAGCGGACTCCGTTGACGGCGGTCAGGGTGATCATGCCGCGTCTCCTTACTGCTTGATGTTGACGATGGTCTGGAGCACCTCGTCGCCGGCCCGGAGCACGCGCGCGCTGGCCTCGAAGCCGCGCTGGGCGGTGATCAGGTCGGTGAACTCCTGCGCGAGATCCACGTTGGACTGCTCGAGCCCTCCCGGGATGAGGCTGCCCCGGCCGCCGGTGCTGGGGGCGCCGATGTTCGGGACACCGGCGTTCCCCGACTCGCGGAAGAGGTTGGACCCCTCGCGGATCAGCCCGCCCGGGTTGGCGAAGAGCGCGAGCTGGATGGTGTCGATGGTCTGGTTCTCGCCGTTATTGTAGAAGCCCGTGATGACGCCGTTCGTCCCCACGCTGAAGGACTGGAGCTGCCCGGCGGCATTGCCGTTCTGGCTCGCGAGGGCGAGGGTCGAGCTTCCGGCGACCCCGGTCACCGGCACGGTGTTGGTAGCCGAGCCGAAGTCCAGCGTGACCGTCTGGGGCGTGGTGGCCCCGGCCGTGGCTGCGTAGGTGATGCCGAGGCTGCCTGTGGCGCCGCTGGAGATGGTGCCGGAGGTGTCGAACACGACGTTGCCGGTGGCGCCGCTCAGGCCGGAGATGTTGGCGTCGGACTCGGTGACGGCCCAGTCCCAGCGGCCGGCGGCGGCGGCGAAGTTCTTGGTGAAGGTGATGGTCAGAGTATGCGGGCTGCCGAGGGAATCGCGAACGCTGAAGGTGGCCACGTAGGTGCTGGCGTCAGCCGCGGAGGCGTCCAGGTTGCCGCCGAAGAGCGCCGAGGCCGTGGCGGTGGCAGCGATGGTCTTGCCGGGCAGCACGGTGATGTCGCCGTTGACGCCCTGGACCTTGAAGCCGCTCACCGAGTCCACGAGCGTGCCGTTGGCGTCCACGGTGAAGGCCCCGGCGCGCGTGAAGTGCCGGGTGCCGTTGCCGTCTTTCAGGGCGAACAGCCCCTGGCCCTGGATCGCCAGGTCGGTCGGGTTGTTGGTGGTCTGGATCGCGGCCTGGTCGAAGTCGACCTGGACCGCGGCGAGCTGGACGCCGAGGCCGACCTGCACGGGGTTGCTCCCGGCCGAGTTGGCCGACGGGATCGTTTCGCCGCGGACGGTCTGGCTCAGGATGTCCGCGAAGGTCGCCCGCGCGCCCTTGAAGCCCGGGGTGTTGATGTTGGCGATGTTGTTGCCGATCACGTCGATGGCGGCCTGGTTCGAGCGGAGGCCGCTGACGCCGGTTGAGAGGATGCTCATGGGGGTTCCTCCTTGTTAGTTGGGTGTGGCGATAGCCGTGAGGTCGGAGACGGCTACCTGGATGGGACCGAGGGAAACCACGGGGATTCCGTTCTGGAGCGTGACGCCGGTGACGAGGCCGGTGATCGCGGAGACCGGTGCGAGCTGGCCTCCGGGGCCTGCCGCGAGCACCCGGTAGCGGTAGCTGCCGACTGGCAGCGGGCTGCTTCCGTCCCCCCGGCCGTCGAAGGCGACCAGGTGCGGGCCCGCGGATTGACCGCCCAGATTGAGCCGCTTGACGACCACCCCCTTCGCGTCGGTGACCTCGACCAGCACCTGCGAGGCGTCGGCCGGAAGCGCGTACGCGAGCTCCACGGGCCGCCCCAGGAAGCTGAATGTGGCGCTCAGCCCGATCACTTGCCGCCCCAGCAGGCCGGAGGCCCCGGTGAGGAGCGAGTTGCCCGCGCCGGACGCCGCCAGCGAATCCTGAATCGCGCGGAGCGACTCCAGGCTGGAGAACGCGGTCGACTGGTTGACGAACTGGTCGTTCGAGAGCGGGTTCAGCGGGTTCTGGTTTCGAAGCTGGGCGACCAGGAGCCTCAGGAAGTCCTCCTTCTCGAGGCGGTCCTGTCGCGTTTTGGCCGCGCCCCGCACCATGTTGATCAGCGGTGGGAGCACGGCGCCCAGGATCGGGAGCAGTGGCAAGGCCATGTTTTCCTCCTAGATTCCTCGGAGGGGGGCACGCCCCCCTTCCGATTCCTCCCCCCACTTGCGCGGGCCGGGCGGGTACCCGGGCCGAAGGCCCGGGTGCGCCGAAGGCGTGGGTGCGCGCTCGGAGAGGACCGTCAGTTCCGTCGAGCTGAAGTCGGAAAGTACGCCCTTGGTCACGGGGCCTCCTCCTAGATGGTGAGATCCACGCGGGGCGCGGGGCCCGCGCTGGTCATGCGGGAGCGCGGCCCGAGGCGATCGCGGGGCTCCGCGCGCCTGGGGCGCTCCGCAGAGCGATCCGGATCGCTCCGGGGTCTGGCGACATCGAGATCGACGCGGACAGTCAGCGAGGCGACCTCGAGCCCGCGACTCGCCAGGGCCGCTTGAAGCTCCGGGAGCGCCTGGCTGAGGAGGGTCTGGGTCTCGGGCCGCTCGGCATCAATGTTCAGGGCGAGCGCATCGCGGCTCGCCGTCACGCGCACGCGCACCCAGCCGAGCGTGGGCGGCTCCAGGTGGACGCGCATCTCGGTGCGCCCGTCCTGCCGGAGGATCCGTGCGGCCCGGACAATCTGATCCACGGGAAGCGCGGGCGCGTCGGCAGCGGTCGGCACCGGAGTCTGAAGCGGGTGGGCCTCGTCGGGGAGTCCGGCGCGGAGCGGGGCCTCGACGGTGACCTGGATCTCGCGCGTACCGCCGCTCAGGACGGCACGCTCATCGACGGAGTCCAGACCCAGCTCCGTTGGGAGGCGAGGCGCAGGCTCCTCGGTCGGGAGCCGAGTCGCCTGGGTCGGGATGACCCGTTGCGATCCCGCTTGGGGGAAACCGATGACGGGCGCTGCGATCCGCTGGACCGGCGCCTCCTGGGCTCTGTCCTGCCGTTCTGCCACGATCGCCTGCGGCGGTTCGGAGGGCCGACGCTGAGCTGGCGAACGTCCTTCGATCAGAGTCTGAGGCACGATCGGAGAGCCCGAATGGGCATGGCCGTCAGGTGCTGACCCGCCTGAGGGATCCCGGGAGACGGCGTCTCCGATCGGAGCGCCGCGCTGAGCTTGGGCCTCGGCACCCGGGGTCGGCGAGCCGTGCTCGCCAGCGCCGGGGGACGCGGGCGGCGTGCCTCCGAGCACTCCGCGACCGGTCCAAGCGGGGAGAGGGTCGGCGGCGACCGCCGCCGGGGCCTCCGAGCTTCGCGGGGACCGGTCGAGCGGAAGTGCCGGGTCGATCACCGGCGCGACCGATCTGCCCGTCGAAGACGCCGCGGCAGCGGCTGGCGTGCCGAGTGTCGGAGGGGTATTCATGGCGTGCTGGCCGGCATCAGGGGACGCTGGCGGCGTACCTCCGGGGAGCCCGCGATCGGTCGAAGCGGGGAGCGGGGCGCCGGCGATGGCTGCCGGAGCGTCCGAGCTACGGGGGGACCGGTCGACCGGAAGTGCCGGGTCGATCACCGGCGCGACCGATCTGCCCGTCGAAGACGCCGCGGCAGCGGCTGGCGTGCCGAGTGTCGGAGGGGTTTCAATCGCGTCCCGGTCGCCAGCGGCTAAGGCGGTGAGGACCTGGGTGACCGCGACGCCGTCTGGGCTCGCGATGGCAGGAGCCCGACCGACCGGGGAGCGCGGCGGACTCCACCCTGCAGCCGCACCCTCCATGCTGGTCTGAGGTGCCGGAGGGTAGACGCCCGACGTCAGCGGCCGGGAGCGATCCTGCGACCCGGCTTCGGCGCCGGGGCTTCCTCCGCCCGGCATCGGAGTCGCAAGCGCCGCGGGTTCGACCGGCGTTGGAACGGCGAGGAGCAAGGACGCGAAGTCGTGTGGGTCGGGCAACCCCTCGGAAGTGCCATCTCTGGACGGCTCAACCGCACTCGGGCTCGGGTCGCTCAACTGTCCTGGGTCCATCAGCGACATGAGGTCTACGCGAGTTGGGATCACGGGGTAGGCTCCTTTTGGGCCTCGCCTCCGTCTGATTTGCTCGGGCCTCGCCTCGTCGCTGGCGCCGGCGATGAAGCTGCCGGCGCCGAAGCGCCTCGGCTCGAACTGCCGTGCCCGGGGCTCGTCGGGAGCCCCTCGGCTCGAATTTCCACCGGGCCTCTCACGATCTCGCTCGTCAGGGTTGCGGCCTGTGCAGGATCGATGGCCCCGAGCACACGGGCGGCCTTTCGGGGCGCCATCTCTGTCAGAATCTGTGCGGCGACCTTTGGCTCGACCCGGGAGAGAATGCTCGCCGCCTCCTGCGGGCGCATCGATCCGTAGATCTCGGCCAGGGCGGGCGCGCCCTGAGCGAGCGCCGGGCGCGGCTGTTGAACTTCGAGCCGAGGGACGTCGGCCATGCCGTGAGGCAGGCCCGTCACGAGGCGAGACCCGAGTGGATTTTCGAGCCGAGGGACGTCGGCCATGCCGTGAGGCAGCGGGCACCCGGGGCACCCAGCGAAGCTGGGTTCCGCGGGTCGCACGAGGCGAGACCCGATGGCTGTGGGATGGCTCGGGACGTCTCGGGTCGTGGTCTCCTCCGCTTGAAGCGGTAGCTCGTCCTGGCGCAGGGAGGCCGGCGACGGCTGGGGTGCGGATGCGTCATCCGCCGTGGCCGAGACAGGGGCACCGGGCTCGTGAAACTTGGCGAGGATCATGACGCCGAACCCCGACCACGCGAAGCCTGCGGCGCCGGCGGCCAGGAGCAGCGCAGTGGTACCGACGCCGAGCAGCAACCGCGGGCTACGCTTCACCCCATACCCCCGTGGCGCGAAGCCGGAGGATGGCCGCCAAGTCATCGGTCACGGCCTGCTCCCGACGCTCCGCCTCAAGTCGTCGCTCCTCAAGGGTCCGGGTCTCGAGTTCCTCCGCGACCCGTCGGTCCCGGTGACGCTCGGTCCAGACGGCCCGGGCCTCGTCCAGGGCGACTTCCGCCCGGGCAAGCGAAGCTGCGAGGGCGGTCTCGGTCGCCTCGATGGCGGTGATCTGGCCGTGGACGCCCGTGGATCCCGGCGCTGCCGCGAACGCCGATTCGACCCAGCGCTGACGGAGCACGCCGAGGGTCGCCAGGCCGTCCTCGAGCGCCGCCACGGTATGGCGAGCCTGAGCGATGGCGATCTCGGCATCGCGCTCAACGACCCGCCTGACCCGGAGGAGCGCGCTGTAGGGCGTGCTCATGCGCGACGCTCCGCGGCGGGCTCCCGAACCAGAGTGGCCAGCCGGGCGAGCGTGTCCTCAAACGCGGTCCGGTCGCTCACGGCCTGGGTGAGAAAGTCGAGGATTTGATCCCAGCGCGCGATCGCCCGGTCGGCGGTGGGAAGCCCACCCGCTCGATACGCGCCAAGGGCCAGCAACGGCTCGACCTCCCGGTGAGCCGCGATGAGCGCCCGCAAGGACTGGGCGAGGGCTTGGTGCTCTGGCGTCACGATGTCGATCATGCAGCGGCTCACGCTCCCGAGGACATCGATGGCGGGGAAGTGCCCGTGCGCGGCGAGGGCGCGGGAGAGGACGATGTGGCCGTCGAGGATCGCGCGCACCGCGTCGGCCACCGGCTCGTTGGGATCGTCGCCTTCGACCAGAATCGTGTACAGCCCGGTGATGGACCCGGGCCCCGGGCAGGTGCCGGCCCGTTCCAGGAGCCTCGGGAGGAGGGCGAACACCGACGGCGGGTATCCGCGGGTGGTCGGGGGTTCGCCGACCGCGAGGCCGACCTCGCGTTGGGCCGCAGCGAAGCGTGTCAGCGAGTCCATCATCAGGAGCACGGTCCGGCCCGCATCGCGGAAGTGCTCGGCGATGGCCGTGGCGGTGAAGGCCGCTTGGCGGCGGATCTGGGGCGGGGCATCGGAGGTGGCAACGACGACGACGGAGCGCTCCAGCCCTTCCGGCCCCAGGTCCTTTTCGATGAACTCGCGAACCTCACGCCCGCGCTCGCCGACCAAGCCGATCACGTTGACGTCGGCCGCAGCGTACCGGGCGATCATGCCAAGCAGGACACTCTTGCCGACTCCCGAGCCCGCGAAGATACCGATGCGCTGGCCGTAGCCGACGGTGAGGAGCCCATCGATGACTCGGAGGCCGCTGGCCAGCGGGCGTTCGACTCGCCGCCGGGTGAGCGGGTCTGGAGGCCGTCGATGATTCGTCACTGAGGTGCGGACGCGGATGGGGCCACAGGTGTCCATCGGCCGCCCCAGCCCGTCGAGGACGCGTCCGAGCAGCTCGACGCCCACGGGGATCCTGAGCCCGTGGCCCAGGGGCAGCACCTCCGATCCGGGAGCGACGCCGAGGAGTTCCGCGAGGGGCATGAGCAGCAGGCGGCCCTCCCGGAACCCCACGACTTCGGCGAGGGCGCCCTCCGGCGAGCCGGCGACCCCGATCCGGCAGAGGTCGCCCACCGGAACCGGAGGTCCCGTCGCTTCGATCACCAGCCCCACCACCCGGATGACCTTTCCGCGGGGCCGCACCAGTCGATCGGGAGTCAGCAGGTCGAGGCGAGCTTCCATCGCGGCAAGGCCCTTCATGCGGACTCCTGGAGGAGACGCACGGCCTCCTGAAGCTGGCGCTCAAGGGAGGCGTCGAGCATCAGCGCCTCGGTCTTGACCAGCGCGTGGCCTCGCTCCACGCTGTCGTGGGTCTCCAGCCGGAGTTCCGTGCCTGCCAGGAGGTCGCCCAGCGCGGATTTCGCACGTTCCAGGGCGTTCCGATCGTCGGGGTGCAGCGTGACCACGACCTCCCGGGCCGGAAGGATGGCCCGCACCGCGGTCCGCACCACTGCGCTGAGCGCGTCGGGGTTCAGCGTGAGCTCGGTCTGGAGAATGGCCTGCGCGAGGCGAAAAGCCAGACGGGGAAGGGTCTCGACGAGATCCCGCTCCGCCTCGGTGGCGGCCGCGACCAGTCGCCCGGCGCCGGCGGAGAGGGCCTGCACAGCCTGGCGGAGGGCCTCGCCTTCGGTCTGAAGGGCCGCTTCTTTCCCGCTCCGGAAGCCTTGCTCGCGCGCCTCCGCTTCCAGCTCCCGCGCGTGGGCCTTGGCCCTGGCGATGATCGCGCGGGCCATCCGGTGAGCCTCGCGGACGACGGTCAGGCCCTCAGTTTCGGGCTCGGACTGGGCGAGCTCGGTGTCGGCGGTGGAGGCCCCGGGTGGAGACAGCTGCGGGAGAACCACTGGCCGAACGGTCCCGCCCGTCGCGAGCGTCTGGGAGAAGGCTGGCCTAGACAACGGTCTCCTCGCTGTCCTTGCCCGGAACGATCACCTCGCCCTCGGCCTCCAGGGCGCGGATCGTCTGGACGATGCGCATCTGGGCTTCCTCCACGTCCTTGAGGCGGACAGGGCCCAGGTACTCGATCTCCTGCTTCAGCACGGTCTGAGCCCGCTCCGACAGGTTCTCGAAGATCTTCGCGCGGACCGCCTCGCCGGCCGCCTTGAGTGCCCTCGCCAGGTCGTCCTGTTCCACCTCCATCAGGACCCGCTGGATCGAGCGATCGTCGAGGCGGACGATGTCGTCGAAGGTGAACATCAGCCGTCGGATGTCCGTGGCGAGCTGTGCGTGGGTCTGCTCCAGGGACTCGAAAACCTGCTTCTCTGCCGACCGATCAATGCGGTTCAGGATGTCGGCCACGGTCTTGAGCCCGCCCACCAGGGCAACCTCCTGGTTGAGAAGCGAGGCCATACGCTTCTCCAGCACCTGGCCGATGGACTTGACGATGTCGGGGCTGGTGGTGTCCATCTTGGCCATGCGGAGCACGACCTGGGTCCGTGTCTCGGGCGGCAGCTTGGACAGCACGACCGCGGCGACCTCGGGCTCGAGGTTGGCCAGGATGAGGGCCACGGTTTGGGGGTGCTCGCGGCGGATGAAGTCGGACAACTGCTTGGGGTCGGTCTTCCGCATGGCGGCGAAGGGAGCGGGTTGGAGCGAGACCCGGAGGCGCGTCAGCACCTCGTCCGCGCGGCTCGGAGTGAACGCCTTCCGCAGGACCTCGCGGACGTAGGTGAGGCCGCCCCTGAGGATGTACGAGCGGGCCTGCGCGAGCGTTGAGAACTCCTCAAGGACCCCCTTCGTCATGTCGGAGGAGACCTCGCCGATGCGGCTGATCTCGGTGGTTATCTCCTCGATCTCGGCATCCGTGAGCCGCTTGAAGATATCCGCCGACGCGTCGGCGCCGAGCGTCACGAGGAGGATCGCCGCCTTTCGCGTGCCGGAGAGTGGCTCGATCGCGGCGGGCATCGCTTATCCCGCGTGGACCTTGCGCTTGAGCATCCACACCCGGAGGAGCTGGACGACTTCGTCCGGGTGCTGCTTGGCCGCGGCGAGGACCCGCTGCTTCATCATGTCCTTCTGCTTGAGTTCCAATGGCTCCGGCGCGAACTTTTCCTCGATCGGCTCCGGCGCTTCGAGGGGAGCCGGAGCGTTCAGGACGGCCGACGCCGCGACCGCTTCCTCGAAGATCTTTCGCCGCCGCCGAGCCTCGAGGAGCACCAGGGCAACGCTGACGGCCACGGCGAGGCTCAGCGCGGTCCATGCCCAGCTCGGAATCGCCCTGGCGGGTCGGGTCGCCGGGGCGGAGGGCTCCCGCTCCGGCACCTGGGTCACATCGAACGGGATCTCGGCGACCTCGACCTCGTCACCGCGGTCCGGCAGGATTCCGGCGGCCTTCTGGACCAGCCTCCGGATCCGCTCGATCTCCGCCGGGGTCCGCGCCGGGCGCTTCCCTTGGACGATCGGGGTATCCAGGAGGACCGCCACGGAGAGACGCTTCACTTCTCCCGGGGCTACCACGGTCTTCTGGACCGTCCGCGAGATCTCGTACGTGATCTGTTCGGCTTCACGCTGGGTGCGGCTGTTGGAAGCGTTGAGCGGAGTCTGGGGGGACTCGGGACCCGGCACACCGCTCGGCTGGGAGGACGTGCCCTGGCTTGACTCGTTGGAGCGAGTCTCCTGCTTGACCACCGAGTTGGGGTCGAACCGCTCCTCGGTGCGCTCGACCTGGTCGAAGTTCACGTGGGCGGCGACCCGGACGGCTGAGTGGCCGGGCCCGACGACGGGGTCCAGCAGGGTCTGCACGCGCCGCTCGATCTCGGCCTCCAGGGTGGCGCGCGCTTCCTGCTGGCTTCCCGACAGCCCCCCGACGCTGCGGTCGGCGCCGCTCCCGAGCACGCGCCCGCTGGTGTCGAGCACCGTGACGCGGTCGGGGCTCAACCCTTCGACCGCGCCGCTGACCAGGTGGACGATCCCGCGCACCTGATCCGGCCTGAGCGCCGTCCCGGGTTTGAGGCGCACCACCACCGAGGCCGAGGCTGGCCGGTCCTGGGTTGAGAAGAGCCGGGGCGCGGGCATCGCCAGGTGCACGCGTGCCTGAAGCACCTCTCGGACCTGGCCGATGGTCCGGGCCAGCTCCCCCTGGAGGGCGCGCTGGAAATTGAGCCGCTGGGCGAAGTCGGTGGTCCCAAACTGGCTCTTGTCGAACAGCTCGAAGCCCGGGCTGCCCGCCGACGGAAGCCCCTGGCTCGCGAGCTTGAGCCGCCACTCGTGGACCTGGGCAGCCGACACCAGGATCTGCTTGCCGCCCTCGGCGAGCCGCGTGGGGACGCGCGCCTGACGGAGGGCCTCCGTCACGGCGGTTGCGTCCTCGGGCGGCAGGTTGGCGAACAGGATCTGGAAGTCACGCGGGCCGGAGAGGAGCGAGAGCAGCGTCACGGTCAGGCCCAGCGCCCCGACCGCCACGAGCAGGGACCACCGCGTGCGGCTCGGGAGGGTTGCCCATTTGGCTCTGGCGGCGACGAGGAGCATCTCGAGGCGTGGTGGCATCGGTTACACCTGAATTCGCAGGACTTCCTGGTACGCCTCGAGCAGGCGGTTTCGGACCTGGAGGAGGAGCTGGAAGGTCACGTTGGCCTTCTCCACGGCGATCAGGGTGGGAGTTACGTCCCGCGTCTGCCCGGTGGCGAAGGTCTGGGCGGCCTCTTCGGCCGACCGCTGGGCCTGGTTGACTGCAGCAATGGCGTCCCGGAGCAGGTCGCCGAAGCTCGTCGGGAGCGCGCCGTTCACCGCGCCCGCTCCCGCGCCGGGCACGACGGGCGGCTGCGGCGGCCGCGGCGGGGCCACCCGCAGGGCGGGTGAGGCGATCGGCTGCGGGGCGATGTCGGCCATCGCGAATCCTCAGTGTGGGGCTAGCGCCCCAGCTCGAGCGCTTTCTGCATCATGGACTTCAGAGCCTGGATGGCGCTGACGTTCGCCTCGTACGCGCGCGTGGCGGCCATCAGGTCGATCATTTCCATCACCGGGTTGACGTTGGGGAGCGAGACGTAGCCCTCCGCGTCCGCATCGGGGTGGCCCGGTTGGTGGATGCGCCGGAAGGGAGTTTGGGCGTCAACGACCCCGACGACGCGCACACCCCGGCTGGGCTCGGCGCTCGGCAGGCCGGGGAAGGCACTGCCGTGAGCCTCGAAGACGACCTTGCGTCGGCGGTACGGCCCGCCTTCGGGCGTGCGAGTCGTGTCGGCGTGGGCCAGGTTCTCGGCGATGAGGTTCATCCGAGCCCGCTGGGCGGCGAGCGCTGAGGCGCTGATGG
This sequence comes from Candidatus Rokuibacteriota bacterium, assembly GCA_016209385.1. Lineage (NCBI taxonomy): Bacteria > Candidatus Rokuibacteriota > Candidatus Rokuibacteriota bacterium. The sequence continues at coordinate 30,077 of JACQWB010000205.1, read as the reverse complement.
CGAGGGGGTCGATCTCCATGGAGAGCCTCCTAGATAGCTCGGAGGGGGGCATGCCCCCGATGCGAGTTCACGGTTCCTCCTAGATGCGGCCGCTGATGGCGGTCTTCATGGCGTTGAGCTTCGCGATCAGCAGGTGGACGACCGCGTTGTGGTAGAGCGCGTTCTCGGCGATTTTGACCATCTGGCGATCGATGTCCACATCGTTGCCATCCGGTCGGGGAGGGCTGTCAGGAGCCCGCACGAGACGGACATCCAGTGTGTTGTCGCTGTCTCCGGCCTTGGCCGTGGGTCCGAAGGCCACCGGCGTCGCGTGGGCCTGGCGGGCCAGGTCGAGCTCCCGCGCGAACGTCAGGTCGTATCCCCTGTACCCGGGCGTCTCCACGTTGGCGAGGTTCTGCGCGAGGAGGGCGTGGCGTCGAACCGCGAATGCCGCGCCTCGCTGGAGCAGCTCCATCGTGGCCCCGAAGAGAGCGATCATGAGGCGGCCCCGGCGGCCGCGAGGGGCGACCCCAGGAGGGTCAGGGCCCCTTCGGTGAGGCGGTAGCTCCGCAGTCGGTTGCGAACGGTGCGCACGCTCATCCCGAGGATCTTGGCGGCCTTTTCCCGATTACCGCCCACCTGTCGGAGCGTGCTCAGGATCAGCTCCTTCTCGACCTCGTCCCACGGCCGGCCCGCCAGCTGCCCTGGCGTGACGGGGGTGGCGTCCTCGAGCACGAGGTCGCGCCCCCTGAGGACCGGTCCCGGTGCGAGGATCACGGCTCGCTGGATCACGTTCTCCAGCTCGCGCACGTTGCCGGGCCACGGGTGCGCGAGGAGGCGCCCCACGGCGGAGTCCGCTAGCTCTCGGACCGCAGCGTTGTACTCGGCGGCGTACCGGGCGAGGAAGTGGCGGGCGAGCAACGGGACGTCCTGCAGGCGCTCCCGGAGGGGCGGGAGCTGGAAGCTCACGACCGTGAGCCGGAACAGAAGGTCCTCCCGGAATCGTCCCTCCCGCACCAGCGCCCTGAGCGAGCGATTGGAGGCGGCGATGAAGCGAACGTCGACCCCCCGGGCGTCGCTGCCGCCGATTCGCGTGACCGACCGGTCCTCGAGGACCCGGAGGAGTTTGGCCTGCACCGGGAGCGGCATGTCGCCGATTTCATCGAGGAGGAGGGTGCCCCCCTGCGCTCGCTCGATCACGCCCTGGTGGGACGCCTTGGCGTCGGTGAACGCCCCGCGCTCGTGGCCGAACAGCTCGGCCTCGACCAAGGACTCGGGAAGAGCCGCGCAGTTGAGGGCCATGAAGGGACCACCGGCCCGGGGACTCCAACCGTGGATGGCGCGGGCCAGCACTTCCTTGCCGGTGCCGCTTTCCCCGAGCAGGAGGATCGTGGCACCGGTTGCGGCAGCGCGGCGGGCGTCGGCGAAGAGCGCCATCATCCGCGGGTCCTGGGTCAGGGGAAGTCGCGGAGAGGGCTCAGCGAGAGGCGTGAGCGGTGCCCGCTCCAGCAGCCGCTGGAGCCGCTGGGGGGACACGGGCTTTTCCAGGAAGTCGTCCGCGCCCGCCTTGAGGGCTGAGACTGCGGTCTCGACCGTCCCGAACCCGGTCAGGAGGACGAAGAACGTGTGCGGCACGCGGGCTTTGATCTCTCGGAGCAGGGCGAGGCCGTCGAGGTGGGGCATCCGGAGGTCGCTGATCACCATCGGATACGGGGAGGCGAGGAAGAGGCGGAGCGCCTCCGCGCCGTCCTGGGCCGTGTCGACCGCGGCGCCCTTGCGCCGGAGCAGGTCACTCACGGACTGCCGGGGGAGTGCCTCGTCGTCGACCACCAGGATCGTGCCGCTCATCGGTCCCGTCCTCCCTCGTCGGCCGGCTGATCGTCCGGGGCGAGCGGAAAGTCACAGCGCACCTCCGTCCCCTGTCCCGGCGCGCTCGCGATCTTGATCGTCGCCCCGTGGCGGGTGAGGATGCCCGAAACCACGGCCAGGCCCAGGCCGGTGCCCCTGGGTTTGGTCGTCACGAAGGGCTCGAAGATCCGCGCGAGGAGCTCGGGCGCGATGCCGATGCCGGTGTCCGTGATCTTCACCCGGAGGCGCCTGCCCTTGGCTTCGGTGCCGATCGTCAGACTGCCACCGTGCGGCATAGCCTGGAGCGCGTTGAGGAGAAGGTTGAGGAAGACCTGCTTGAGCTGTTCGGTGTCACCCCGGATGCAGGAGCGTGTGGCGGCAAGGTCCCTGACCAGCTCGACGCCGGTGCCCCGCACCGCGTGGTCGGCGAACGTTGTGGCCTCTTCAAGGACACGATGAAGGTCCACGCGAGCGAGCAGCGGCTCGGGACGGCGTCCGAACGCGAGGAGGTTGGTCGCGACTGCCGTGAGACTCCTGATGCCGGTGAGGAGGCGGCTGGCCAGGAGCGAGAGGTCGGGGTGCTCGCGCACCGCTTCCTCGATGAGCGAGGCGTACAGCTCGGTCGCCCCCAGCAGGTTCTTGAGCTCGTGGGCGACCGCGGCCGAGGCGGCGCTCCAGCTCAGGATCTGGTCGGCCTTGGTGCTCGCCCGAGGTGAGCCGTCCAAGTCCGTCTTCAACGCCGGAGGCTTGACCCAGCCCGGCGCGGCGGGCCGGTGGCGCAGGGTGGCGCTCCCCATGCTGGCTCAGGCCCTCCGCGCCCTGGCCTGGGCGGGCGCCCACGGCGAGCATGCGGGCCGGCTCCCCTTGGTCAGCCTCGCCCGGAGCGTTTCCCGCGAGATGCCCAAGAGCCGGGCAGCCCGGGCTTTGTTGCCGTGTGTCGCGGCGATCACATGATCGATGTAAGCCGCGACGACCTCTCGAAGCGGCTTAGGAGCTCCCAGCGGGGGGGGCCATGCCGGTCCCTGCGTCTCCTCGGTAAGGGGGAATGTCACGGCTCGCGAGGGGCCCGGGAGGTGCGGTCCGCCGGCGAGTGCAGCGTCGCAGGCCCTGACGAGGGCGTCCGGGTCGACAGGCTTCACCAGATACTCCGCGGCGCCGCGGCGCATGGCCTCGACGACGCTCCGGATCTCCGGATAGCCGGTCACGATGATGACCGGCAGCCCGGGCCACAGCGCTTTGAGCTCACCGAGCAGGTCGATCCCGGTCCGGTCGGGGAGGATCAGATCGAGCAGGACGAGGTCGGGGAGACTCGCCTTGCAGCGCGCGATCGTCTCCCGCGCGCTTGAGGCTTGGCTCACGGTGTGCCCGGCGTTCTGGAGGAGCTCGGCCGTCAGCTCTCGGCTCGTCCGATCGTCGTCTGCGACCAGGATGCGCGGCATAGCGTTCAGAGCGCTTCGGTTTGCCACTGGGGCCACTATAGCGAGGCCGCGCAGGCGGGCGCACCCCCGATTCCGGTCCCGATAGGCGGACCGGCGTCCCCCCCGGGCGCAGCCGGATCGGATGGGGCGCTAGTAAACGGAGGGGGACACCCACGCCTTCGGCGCGGGTACCCGGCCCGCTCAACCGGAATGGGGGGAGGTATGGGAACGGGGGCGCTAGGTATGTGTCGGAGTAATGCCCTTCGAGCGCGGGCTTGGCCCGCGCAACCGATTCCTGGGGGAGGTTTCGGAGGGGGCCGTCGAGGCCCCCTCCGAGCTGTTTAGGTCGTCGGGGCTTGAGCCGGTCGCATCGGGGGAAGCGCAACGACCACGATCGTACCCTTCTGGGGAGCGGGCTCTATCCACACCTGACCGCCGTGGCCCGCGACGATTTCCTGGACGATGCTCAGCCCGAGCCCAGTCCCTTCGCCGACCGGTTTTGTGGTGAAGAACGGTTCGAAAATGCGCGGGAGAACCTCGGGCGGAATCCCCGGCCCGTCGTCTTCGACTCGAAGCTGGACCCACTCGCCGGCCCGGCGCGTGGTGAGCTTCAGGACCCCTGAGCCATAGGCGGCTACCATCGCGTGCTGGGCGTTGAGCATCAGATTGATCAGGACCTGCTCCAGCTCGTGATGGTCCCCCATGACTGCCGGAAGGTCCGGTTCGAGATCGGTCTCGACCCGGATGTTGTCGGCGGCGAGCTGGTATTCCTGAAAGTCGGTCGCCCATCGGACCAGGTCGTTCACGCCGACAGGCCCGCGTTCCGACGGGTGGTTGCGGGCGAAGGTCGAGAGCCCCTTCGCGATCTTCGCTGCCCGCGCCGCCGCCTCTTTAATCTTGCCTACGTGGCGTTTGGCGTCGTCGAGCGACGCTGCCTTCTCGATCAGCGTCGCCCGCCCGAGCACCGCCGTGAGCGGGTTGGTGAGCTCGTGGGCGACGCCGGACACGAGCTGGCCCAGGGCCTTGAGCTTCTCGGTGTGCTGGAGCTGGGCTTGGTGCGAGCGAAGGAGCGCCTCGAGGGTTTGGACCCGCTGGCGGTCCTCTGCCCAGGCCAGCAGGAGTCCTGCCCATGAGGCGAGCCACCGGGCCGCCGTCACCTCGACCGGTTGGAAGATCCGCCCCGCCTCCCGATCGCCGAAGCTGAGCACCGCCGCCACGCGGTGATTCCAAATCACGGGGACGTGGAGCGCTGCTCGGAGGGCGAGCGACCGGTCGAGCGCACGGTTGAACTGCACGCAATGGCTCCCGAGGCCGACCACGGGTTCGCACCCCTGGACCACGGCGGTGAGCGCTGAGTCTTCGGAGGCGGGCCACGGGCCCCCGAGCTGCGGCTCATCCTCCTCGCCGACTGCGGCGAGGGGCTCGAAGCGTGAGCCGGTGCCCACGGGGGCCACGAGGCTCACAAAGTCGACCTCGAGAAGCCCCCGGCCCACCTCCACGATCCGCCGGGGCGTGTGCCCACCGTTCGAACCGTTGAGGAGGATTTCCGGGAGGCTGGCCATCCGGGCCACCAGAAGCCGCTCGCGCTGGATCTCGAGGCTGGGGCGCTCGAGGTCCTGGATCCGGCTCCCGAGCGCCGCGTTTTCTTCGGCCACGCCGAGGTCTCGGTGTTTCAAGGACACACGCTCCCTTTGCCGTTTGCTGGGTGATCCCCAAGGACGAACGGAGCCAAGAATAGAGGTCGGCAGGGGAGCGGCGATTCCGGACGGTCAGGCGCGCGACTGGTCGCCCATCACGGCCGCCAGCGCGCCGAGCAATGCCTTCAGCGTGAACGGCTTGCTCAGGCAGGGGGCGTCGGTGCGTTCCAGGAAGGACTGGGTTTCCTGGCCCAGGACGTCGCCGGTCGTGATGACCACCTTTCGGGCGAGGGCCGGGTCCCGGCGGGCTATCTCCTCGAGGAGCGCTTGACCGTTGATGTCCGGCAGGCGGACGTCCAGGATGATGGCGTCGAACTGCCCGGTGTCGAGCATTGCGAGCGCCTCGCTGCCCGATCCGGCCTCCTGGGTGACGTGTCCGGCCCGGCGCAGGAGATGGCTCAGCGCACCCCGAAGGTCGGTCTCGTCGTCCACCACCAGGATCCGGCCGGTCGGGGCGGGACTGGCTTGAGAAGCCTCGGCGTCGAGCGCCTGCGCCGCGCCGATCGGCAGCGCGACCAGAAGGGTCGCACCAGCGGCGTCGGACCGGGCCAGGAGGCTCCCTCCGTGGGCCTCGACGATCGCCTGGCACAGGCTGAGACCGAGGCCGGTGCCGACCCCCGGGGGCTTGGTGGTGAAGAACGGATCGAAGATCCGCTCGCGGAGATCGGCGGGAATTCCCGGCCCGTCGTCGGCGATCTCCACGCGCACCCGGGCGGGCTCGGCCGCCATGCCGATGCGGATCGTCCCGCGTCCCCGTCCCGTGGATTCGATGGCCTGGCGGGCGTTGACGAAGAGGTTCACAAAGACCTGAAGCATCTGGTTTGGATCGACGGCGCAGAGCGGGAGGTCGGCGGCACACTCCCACTGGACGGTGATGCTCGCGTGGCGGAGCGAGGGGTCGAGCAGCTCGATCCCCTGGCGGAGCAGCTCGTGCACGTCCGTCAGGACCCGTTCGGGCGACGGTCGCTTGGCATAGGTCGCCAGGTTCTTGACCACCCTGATCGCTCGCTCGGTCTGGGTTCGGATCCGGTCGACCAGGTCCTGGGCCTCGGCGGCGAGCGGGAGCTCCTGGAGGATCGTCAGGCAGGCGAGAACGGCGGCGAGGGGGTTGTTCAGCTCGTGCGCCATGCCCCCGATGAGCTGATTCAGGCCGACGAGCTTTTCGAGGTCGGCCAGCTGCGCCTCGGCGCGCCGGAGGTCCTCGAGCCGGTTTTGAAGCTCGCGGGAGAGCCGCGCGTTGTCGCGCGCCAGCGTCTCCAGCGCCGCAGCGAGAGCGGGGGCGTCGGTCTGGCTTGCCCGCCTCAGATCCGCGACGGCCTCGAGCTCCTCAGGCCGATCGCTGTTCGCCGTGATCTCTCCTGCTCCCATGCTGGACTTATCGCGAAGAGATACGCGAACGCTATTGTAAGTGACCCTTGGCGGTGCCATCAACGGATATTTTTGCCGGCGTGGCCGGGAAGCCCGTCGATCTCCGCCAGAAGCTGCGAGCGCTCCCTGCTGCCCACGGCCCCCTCGCTCCGGCGCTTGATGATGATGCTCACACGCCGGTTCTGGGAGTCCCGGGGATTCGTGGGCTCCAGGAGCTGATGGTCGGCGTACCCGATGACCCGGGTGACCTGGCGGGGGCGTAAGCCGCTTTCCTCCATCGCCCGGCGCGCGCTGTTCGCCCGATCCGCCGACAGCTCCCAGTTGCTGTAGTCGCGCTGGGTCCCCTGGTAGGGCCGGGAGTCCGTGTGCCCCTCGATGGTCACCTCGTTGGGCAGTCGCCCGGCGACCCTGGCGATGATCGCCAGAAGCCGGCGAGTGGCCGGCTTGAGCGTCGCCGACCCGATATCGAAGAAGACGCTGTCGTCCTTCTCCACGAGCTGGATCCTGAGGCCGTCCGCAGTCACGTCGATCCGGATCTGATCTTGGAGTTTTTTGAGCTCTCCCTCCGCCTCGATGAGCTCGGCGAGCCACTTCGCCACCCCCTCCAGGGTCAGATCGTCCCCTGGCTCGAGCGCGGTCGCAGCCGAGGCGGGCCGGGGCTGCATGGGGAGGATCCCCGCACCACCGTTGAGCACGGAAGCGCGCCCGGCCTGACTCCACACAGCGGGCGTGCGGAAGTAGGCGCCAATCGCCTCCCGGACCTGGACGTTCTGACTGCTGGCCCAGAGCACGATGAAGAGGGCCATCATGGTGGTCATGAAGTCGGCGTAGGCCACCTTCCACGCCCCGCCGTGGGGTTCGCCGTGCCGCTTCGGGCGCCGCACGACGATCCGGACTGCTCGGGGGTCCTGCTGCTGCTGGCGGCGCAGCCTTCGGCGGAACATGCGCTACCTCGGGCTCACGACCTGGATCGCCGTGTCCATCTCGTCCAGCTCCGGCCGCTCGTGGGAGAAGATGACCCGGCGGGCGAACTCCACCGCCACGGCGGGCGGGGTGCCCTTCGCCATCGCGACCACGCCGGACTTGATGCACTCGAGGTACTTGGCCTCGGCCTGGCTCTGGAAATCCAGGTTCATCGCCAGGGGCTGGACAACCCCATAGGAGAGGAAGACGCCGAGGAACGTCCCCACGAGGGCCGCGGCCACGCTGCGGCCCATCTCGGACGCCGGCCCGTCGACTCCCTGCATCGAGATGACGATTCCCACGATCGCCGCGACGATGCCGAGGCCGGGGAGGGTATCGCCCAGCTTCGCCAGGATCCCCGATGCCTTGGTGACCTCTTCGTGGTGGGTCTCCAGCTCGCGGTCGAGCAGGAGATCCAGGTCCTCGGGCGGGATCCCCGTGTCGAGCAACAGCCGGAGCGCGTCGGCGAAGAAGCGCACCGCTTTGGGAAAGGCCAGAAAGCTCGGGTACTTGGAGAAGATGGTGCTGGATTCAGGTGCCGCGATATCCTGGTCGAGAGCGATGATGCCGTGCTTCTTGATATTGACGAACACCTCGAACTGGAGGGTGAGGAGGTCGGTGTACTGGTCCTTGCCCGACGTGGCCCGTCCCACCACGGCGCGGATTCCCGCGAAGAGCTTCGGGAGGTGGTGGTGTGGGGTTCCGATCAGGACCGTACCGAGCGCGGCGCCGATAATGATCAGGATCTCGGCGGGTTGGATCAGGAGCATGAGGGGACCGCCTGCGAGGAGGAACCCCCCGAATACGCTTAAGAAAACGACGCCGACCCCGATGAGTACGATCATGCGGCAGCTCCTCCCTGACGGGGGCGCGTCGGTCGGCCAGCCCGAAGTAGCTCAGCGACCGATATCAGGGCCGGTTCCCCCCTGGTGTCCGGCTAGACCGAAGGTCCATTCCGCGTCTCACCCGTTCCAACGACCCGGCGGCCCGCCGACATGGCGCGGTCCGCACCTGATCGGTCCAACGTCTGTCCCGTTGCCAGCTAGAACCCCGGATCTGCGGCAGCGACTCTCCTGCGTTGCCCCCTGGAGAGACTTCCCGCGAGACCCAGGCTGTGTGCGCTGTCTCGCCAACGGACGGTTGCTCGGCGGCACCCATCCGCTGCTCTAGGGATTCGGCAGGCAGTCAGCCGAAACGGAGGGAATCACAGGAGGTTCAGAAAGCGGTCTGGGTGGCCGAATACTTGATTGGGTGCGGCTGTCCCACCGCCGTCTTTGTGTGGGACCGCCTCTGACTGTAAACATGCTGATTTTGAAGCGCTCCTTCCGCTGCGGAAGGGCTGCGCCCCGGGGACATCGGCGATGACACTCTCTTGGAATCCGGCGGCGGCGACACCTGAGCGGCTCTCGACGCCGTTCAAGGAGCGGTTTCTGGCGGATCTGGACCTGTTGCCCCCGCTTCCCTCGTTTCCTCCCGTCATTTCGCGCCTGATGAAGATCGTCAACGATTACGACTCCTCCGTGCTCGACATCGCCTGGATCTTGCGGGAGGATCCCGGACTCACCGTGCGCGTGCTCAGGATGGCCAACTCGCCGGTCTATGGCGCCCGCATGCCGGTCACCTCAGTGGCGCAGGCCGTCTTGAGGCTGGGGATGGTGCAGATCCGGAACATCATCCTCACGCTGGGGATCATCCGGACCCTGGAGACGTGGGGCGGCCGCGACCGCAAAGCCTTCTGGCTCCACAGCGTGACCGTGGCCTTCGCCACCGAGGCGATCCTCCAGGTGGCGGTCCCGGCGGCCGAGGAGGACGGCGAAGACGGCGCCTTTGCCGCGGGCCTCCTCCACGACATCGGCCTGCTCGTGCTGTGGGAGTACTATCCCTCCGTGTTCGTGGAGATCAGCCGGTTGGCCTCCGAGCAAGGCCTGGCCCGGTATAAAGCGGAGCTGGCAGCCCTGGAGACCGACCACGGAAGGATCGGCGCGCTGATCGCCGCCCGGTGGGGGCTGCCCCAGCCGATCGTTTCCGGGATCGACTTTCACCACCAGCCCGCGCTCGCGCCCGCCGAGGACCGGCGGGTCGCCGATCTGGTCCACCTGGCTGAGTGCATCTGCTCGCGTGAGGGGATCGGGGACGCCGGCGACGGCCTCCCGATGGATCCCGACCCGGAGACGCTCCGGAACCTCGGGGTGGAGCCGGCATTGTTTCCCGAGATCATCAGCCGTACGCAGGAGCTGGCAAAGAAGTCAGCGCTCCTGATCGAGTTGGCCCGCTAAAGAGCTCGGAGGGGGGCTCCGCCCCCCTTCCGAAGCCTCCCCCACGACGGATTGCGCCGGCAAAGCCGGCGCTCGAAACTTCCCTCGGGGGGGGCTGACGCCCCCCTTCCGATGCCTCCCCCCCCCCGGACAGGTTGCGCGGGCAAAGCCCGCGCTCGATCCCCTCGAAGGGGGCCTCGACGGCCCCCTCCGAGCCTCCCCCGGGAATGGTGGTTCGAGCCGAGGGGCGGCCGCCGCCCCGCCGGCGAAGACAGCCCCGAGGCGAGGCCCGAGTTGGTTGCGCGGGCCAAGCCCGCGCTAGAAAGCCTCGGAGGGGGGCTCCGCCCCCTTCCGATGCCTCTCCCCAAACCGATTGCGTGGGCCGGGTACCCGCCCCCGAAGGGGCGGGTGGGCGCTCGGCTCCTGGCTCGTTTTCGAGGACCGAACTCGTTTCTTCCCCTATAGGGTGAGGTTGGGAAGGAATCGAATTTGGGGTAGTCCGGCGGTAGGCGTGCGGATCTCCCTTGACTCCCTTTTGGAGCCTCTACGGCCCTCGCCAGACGACCAGGGTCGCCCGAAACGCCTGCTCAGCGCAGAAGAAAAGGCTTGCTCGGAGCGCTCAAGATGGCGTAAGCAGAGAACCACCGCCGGCCCTCAGGGGTGGAGGAAAGGTTTTGAGAAACCCTGGGGGAAAGGTTTCGGGAAATGACAGGTGGGTGAGGTGGGACCGTGCCTGATCACGTTTGACGGGACGGCGCGCCTGCCCCAGGAGCTGTGGCGGTGGAGGAGGGCGTAATGTATGAGCAGCTCCTCGGCGAGGGCCAGAGCGGTGGAGCCGGCTCCTGAACGGTGCTCGGAATTCGTTTCTTTCCCAACCACACCCTTAAGGGGAGGAATCGAATCCGGCTTGAGCGCCCCTGCCGATCCTCCCCGGGCTGGGCCGACCAGGGGCGGTGTCCCCTGGGCTTCGCAGCCCGACCCTCCAAACGCAGAAGTTATAGGAAGGGTTCTTGTGTTCTCTTGGTTATTCGTGTAGCTTAAGACGAAGGCGACGTCATGGGAAACAAGCAAACGGTCAGCGTGGTCCTCGACGCCGAGGTGGCACAGGCCCTCAAAGCGGAAGCCGGTCGACGGGACCGTAGCATGAGCTGGATCGTGAACCGACTCCTCGAGGCCGCGCTGCTCGAATCCCGAGAGATCCGCATCGAGGAAGTCCTGCCTGAAGACCCGGACTGGAAGATCGTTCAGTCCCGGGGGCGCGAGGCGCTGGCTGATTTCGAAAGCTACGATCGGGCTCGGCTGAGAAGGCTGGGACGGAGGCGTCGGGCGGTAGGTGGCTGAACCCTACCGCGTTCGCTTCCGCAGCCGGTCGGTGCGGAAAGAGCTGGACGCCCTCGATGACGAGACCTACCTCCGGATCGCGGCAGCAATCCACTCCCTCCGGGAGAATCCGCGGCCGCCAGGCACGAAGAAGCTTTCGGGTCATGGAGCCTATCGGATTCGAATCGGCGATTATCGGGTCCTGTATACGGTTGCCGACGAAGTGCGTGAGATCCGGGTCGAAGGAGTGCGCAGGCGCAACGAGCACACATACGACTGAGGCCTGAGCTGATGTTCAAGCGAGGCCCCCGCCGACTGACCTAGGGGGACCCCCCCCTCAGGCTCGAGCGCCGGCTTTGCCGGCGCAAGCTGTTCTGGGGGGAGGTTCGGAAGGGGCGGGTACCCGCGCCACACCCGCGCGACAGCGCGGGAGGTCGGCGTGGGTGGCCCCCCTCCGAGTCAAAGGCGCAGATCTTTCAGCCGCTCTCGAAGCTCGGCGGGCTGAAACGGCTTTTCCAGGTAGGGCTGGCCGGATTCCTGCAGGAAGGTCCTGACCTCTTTCGCGATGTCGCCTGTCACGAACAGCACGCTCGGCCGGCGCGGGAGGTTCAGCGTCTGGAGGGCCTTCCAGACCTCCTGCCCGCTCATGTGGGGCATCCTGAGGTCCAGCGTCATGAGGTCGTACGTGCCCCGCGCGAGCATCGTCATAGCGTCGCGTCCCGAGTGAGCGACCTCCGCACGGTGCCCGATCTGTTCAAACATCAGCGAGAGCAGACGAGCGACCGTCGGCTCGTCGTCCACGACGAGGACCGACAGCTGCCGCGTTGACTCGGCGGCCGGCTCGGGCGCCTCCGTCGGCGGCTTCACCTCGCTCTCGATGGCGGGAAGCATGATCGTGAACGTCGCCCCCCGACCGGCCTCGCTCTCGGCGAGGAGCTGTCCGCCGTGGGCCTGGAGGATCCCGTACGAGATGCTGAGGCCGAGCCCTGTTCCCTGTCCCACCGGCTTGGTTGTCAGGAACGGGTCGAAGATCCGGGGGAGCAGCTCCGGGGCGATGCCGGGGCCGTCGTCCCGGACCTTGGCCCAGACATGGGTTCGGTTGCTGCCAGTCTCGATCCAGAGCGTCCCGCGTCCGTGGGTGGCCTTCATCGCGTGGTGGGCGTTCAGGACGAGGTTCAGGATCACCTGCTGGAGCTGGCCGCGGTCGGCCAGGGTTTTGGGGAGCGGCTCGGCCAGATTCCACACCACCTCGATCTGGTCGGTGCTGAGGTGGTAGGCCTGCAGGCTGAGCGTCTGGCGGAGGGCCTCGTTGACGTCCACCGGGACGCGCTCGTGCGGTCTCGGCCGCGCAAAGACCAGGAGGTCCCGGATGATCTTCGCCGCGCGCAACGCCTGGGTACGGATCGTTTCCAGGTCGTCGCCGAGTTCTTTCGACGGCTGCTTTTCCAGCGCCAGCGAGGAGAAGCCCAGGATCACGGACAGCGGGTTGTTGATCTCGTGGGCCACCCCCGCCGCCAGCTGGCCCGTCGCGGCGAGCTTCTCCGCCTGGACGAGCTGGGCCTGGGTCGCCTTCAGGGACTCGTAGGCTTCGTTGACCTGCTGGTAGAGGTGCGCGTTCCTGATCATGACCGCCGCCTGGCTCGCCGAGACCTCGAGCAGGCGCGCGTCCCTGTCGGTGAAGCCGCCAGGCTTGTCAGCGGCATAGAGGATCCCGATGACCTCTCCCTCGACGCTGAGCGGCACGGCCGCGATGGACTCGAGCTGGTGGCGATCGATGAACTCCTGGACGCGGGCCGGGAGATCGCGCGGGTTGTTCAGGATCAAGCTCCCCAGCTTCCGGAGGTTCCCGACCTGCCGCGCCGCCTCCGCGAGCTCGGGGGCCTGGATGTCCCGGACGAGGTCCTCGCTCACCCCGTAGCCGGGCATCTGGCCGACGATCCGCCGCTGGCGGCGGTCGTAGAGCGCGATCAGCGACCGCCGGGCGCCCACGAGCTCGGCGACCTGACGTGTCAATCGACCGTACGTCTCCCGGATGTCGGTCAGCGTGGACATGGACTGGGCGATCCGGTGGAGCCCCGTCATCTCCTGGAGCTGGTGCTCTGCCTCCTGGAACAGGCGGGCATTCTCGATGGCGATGCCGACCTGGCGGCCGATCGCCTCGACGAGGTCGAGCTCCTCCGGCGTGAAGTGATGCTCGGCTTCCCACCAGGTGACGAAGAGACCGCCGACGGGCTGCCCCTTGACGATCATCGGGCAGAACAGGACCGAGCGCTGGGGGAAGCGCCGGAGGGTTTCGGGGTCGACCCGAGGATCCGCCTCGGCGTCGCTGGAGTAGACCGGGCGGTGGTGCTCCCAGGCCTCCTCCAGCAGCCGGTGGCCCTTGATCGGGATCGGGAACGTCATGAACGGCCCCAGCAACTGCTTCGGCACGTGGTAGCCGGCGATCGGGTGGAGGTACTTCTCCTCGGGGTCCGCGAGGAAAGCGCCCACCATGTCGGCCCCGAGCGCCCGGGCCGCCTCCCGCGCGACGCGGCGCATGCGCTCCGTCAGGTCCAGGGTCGAGGTGACCTCCTGGGTGATGGCGAGCAGCGTCTGCGTCTCCCGGAGCCGGGTCTTCAGCTCCTTCAGGAGGTTCGTCCGCTCGAACGCGATCGCGGCGTGGCTGGCCAGCGAGACGAGGAGGCCCACGTCCTCGGCCGAGAATGGTCTCGGCGACTTGTTCAGGACCCCCAGTATTCCGATGACCTGCCCCCGGAGGATGACCGGGACCTCCAGGACGGCGCGGTAGCCGAATTCGGTCACGATGACCGAGTCGCGCCAGTGCGGGTCTCTCGTCATGTCCGAGGAGACGTGGGGCTTCTTCGTCAGCACGACACGTCCCACGCGGCTCTCGGAGACTTTCCGGGGCGGGCGCGCGCGCAGGGCGTCCTCGAGCCCGTAGGCGCCGCGGAGCACCAGCTCGTCCCCCTCGAGCAGGAGGGTGGCCGAGCTGTCGGTCCCCAGCAGCTCGCAGATCCGCCGGCCGATCAACGAGAAGAGCCGCTCGAAGTCATCCTCGGTTGCCAGCTCCTTCACGATCTCGACGAAGGCGGCCTGGCGCGTTTCGAGCTTGCGCCGGACGGTGACGTCGCGGGCGATCCCCTGGACGGCCACCGGCTTGCCGTCCCTGAAGACCAGGCGGCCGCTGCACTCGAGGGCCACCCGACTCCCGTCCTTCTGGATCAGCTCGGTGGTGAACAGTTCGGGGACGCGCTCGCCCCTGATCATCCGGCGTACGAGGTCCCGGTTCCGGGTCAGGTCCTGGGGCGCGACCACCTGGGCGATGTCCATCCCGAGGAGCTCCTCCCGGGCCCGGCCGGTCGCGCGGACGCCGGCTTCGTTGACCGCCAGGATCTTCCCCTCGAGGTCGTGGACGTAGGCGATGTCGAGGATGTTCTCGAAGAGCTCACGGTAGCGGGTCTCCGAGACTGCCAGCCGCTCCCGGGCCTCGCGCTCCGCCTCCAGCAGCCGGGCGTTGTCAACGGCGATCGCCGCCTGCCGCGCGATCCCCTCGACCAGGCGGATCTCTTCCGACGTGAAGGAGTGGGGCTCCCGCACCCAGACGACAGCGAACCCTCCGATCAGCTCGCCCTTGAGCCACATCGGGTGGACGAGGACGGATTTGTGAGGGATCAGCTGGGCCAGCGGGTGGTCGAACCGCGCGTCCGTCTGGCTCTCGCTGGAGTAGATTGGCCCCTCGAGCTGCCTGGCGATCTCGACGAAGCCGTCCCCGAGGCTGAGCGGGGCGCGCGCGAAGGTCGCGACCAGCTCTTTGGGGACGCGATACCCGGCGAGCGGCACGAAGCAGTCGCGGTTCGGGCTGAGGCACCAGGCTCCCCCCATGTCAGCGCCGAGGACCCGGACCATTTCCCGGATCGTGCGGCGGGCGATCTCGCTCAGGTCCAGCGTCGAGCCCACCGCCTGGCCCACGGCCAGCAGGGTCTCGGTCTGCCCGAGTCGCTGCCGGGTCTCCTCGTAGAGCTGGGCGTTCTCGATCGCGAGCGCGGCCTGGGCGGCCAGGGCGCCGAGCAGCTCTGCGTCCTCGGGGCGGAAGGGCCGGGGCTCGCGATGGAGGAGCTTGAGCACGCCGAGCGTCCGGTCCTTGAGCCTCATGGGGACCGCCAGCATCGCCCGGTATCCGAAGCGGCGCACCACGGGCGTCTCCCGCCAGTCGGCGTCCTCGGCAAGGTCCGGGCAGATGAGCGGGCTGCCTTCGCGGATGACTCGTCCCGTGAGGCTCTGGTTGACCTTGAGCCTCCCGATCGCTTTCAGCTCGTCGTCCACCCCGACCGCGCTGCGGAACACCAGCTCGTCCCCCTCGAGGAGGAGCAGGAGGGCCGCATGGCTGCCCATGAGCTGGCGGGCCTGCTCGGTGATCATGGGGAGGAGCCGATGCATGTTGATCTCGCTTGCCAGGTCCCGGCCCATCGCGGCGATGGTCTTCTGGCGCTGCTCGAGCTCGCGCTCGGTCTCCAGGAGGCGGGCATTCTCGATGGCGAGGGCGGCCTGCCGCGCGATTCCCTCCGCCAGGCGCACCTCTTCGGGCGTGAACCGGTGCCGCTCGCGCACCCACGCGATCGCGACCCCCCCGAAGATCCGATCCTTGAACCACATCGGGATGCCCAGGGCCGACTTGTGGGGGACCAGCCGCGCGAGCGGATGGTCGAACCTCGGGTCGGCCTGGCTGTCGGTCGCATAGATCGGCTCCCGGAACTGCTTCGCGGCGTCGATGATCGGATGCTCGAGCGGGAACGGGGTGTGGGCGAAGGTCTCGACCAGCTCCTTGGGGACGCGGTAGCCCGCAACGGGGAGCAAGCCGTCGCGGGTCTGCGTGACGAGCCACGCGCCGCCCGTGTCCGCCCCGAGGGTCCTGACGATCTCGCGCGTCATCCTGCGGAGGATCTCGGTCAGGTCCTGCGTCGAGCTGATCGCCTGGCTCGCGGCCAGCAGGGTCTCGGTGTGGCGGAGGCGCTGCTGCGTCTCCGCGTAGAGTCCCGCGTTCTGGATCGCGATGGCGGCGTGGTCAGCGAGCCTGAGCAGGATCGCCTCGTCCTGGTCGCTGAACGGGCGCGGCGCGCGGTTGTGCACGATGACCAGCCCTTCGACGCGATCACCGATCCGGATCGGGACGGCCATCAGCGCGACCACGCCCTCCTCGCGCGCCAGCCAGAGGTAGTCCTTGGTGATCCGCGGATCCTCGGCGTAGTTGTCGGTGCGGAACGGGCGCCCGGTCACGAGCACGAGCCCGCTCACCCCTTTTCCGGGCTCGACGCGGAAGGTGTCGTACCCTTCGTAGCGTGCCCCCGCCCGGTGCCGGAAGACGAGGGTGTCCGACCCGGGCTCCAGGAGCCCGATCCGCGCCGCGTCGCTCGCACACAGCTCCCTGGCGGCCTCGGTCACCCGTTGCAGCACGGTGCCGAGGTCCAGGGAGGCATTGATGGTCCGAGTCACGTCGGCCAGGACCTCGGCCTCCTGCCGCCGCCGCTCGGCCTCCTCGTAGAGCCGCGCGTTCTCGATGGCCATCGCGGCCTGGGCCGCGAAGGTGTTGAGCAGTCGCTGGACGCTTCGGACGCGGCCGAGCCACGCCTTGACCATCCGGACACCTGGCTTCCGGCTGATCACCTGAGGACGTCGCGTACGACTTCGAGAAGCTCCTCGCGCGAAAACGGCTTGCGAAGGAGCTTGCCGTTCGCTTCGGCCATGAAGGCCTGGACCGCCTCGGTGACGAGGCCGCCGGTCATCAGCAGGAAGCGGCGACGCAGGGCCGGATGGCGGGCGCTGACCTCACGGTAGAACGTGAGCCCGTCCATGCCGGGCAGGTAGAGGTCGGAGACGATCAGGTCCACCGCGCCGTCGAGTCGTTTCAGCGCCTCGTCGGCGTTCGGGACGCCGACGGTCGTGCCCCCCGCGGCTTCCAGGTAGGCCCGCACGAGGTCCTGCACCGGCCGATCGTCCTCGACCACGAGAATCCGCAGCCCCGACAGCGAGACCGGGCCGTCGGATGTCGGCGCGAGCGTCGCGGCCGGGCTCGCGCGACCGGGCGTGCTGCCGGCCCCCGCCTGTGGGCCGGAGCGGTTCGCCCCGTCGGAGTGGACCCCGGCCTTGATCGGCAGCTTGACCGTGAAGGTCGAGCCCTTGCCCAGCTCGCTCTTGACCTCGATGGTGCCGTCGTGGCTCTGCACGATCCCGAGGCTCACCGAGAGCCCGAGGCCGGTGCCGCTCACGTCGGGCTTGGTGGTGAAGAACGGCTCGAAGATCCTGTCGAGGTGCCCGGGCGCGATCCCGGTTCCGGTGTCGGCGAACTCGACCTGAACGAACCCGTCGGCCGCGGCGCTGTGGATGGTGACCGAGCCCCCGTCCGGCATCGCGTGGAGCGCGTTGTTGATGAGGTTCACGAACACCTGCTTGATCCGGGGCACGTCGACCTCGACGGCGGGGAGATCCGGGGCGTAGATCTCGTAGAACACGACGTGCTCGAGGCCGGCCTGGCGCCGGACCATCGCGACCGTTTGCTCGACCACCGCGTTGAGATCCGCGGGTTCGGGTCTGAACTGGCTCTGGCGGCTGAACTGGAGCAGGTCGCGCACGATGTCGCGCGCCCGCACCGCCTCCTGCTGGATCAGCGTCAGCTCCTCGCGCATCGGGTCGCCGGGTTTGAGGGCGCCGATCAGGTACGAGGCGAAGCCGAGCACGCTGGTCAGCGGGTTGTTCAGCTCGTGCGCGATGTTCGCGACCAGCTCCCCGATGGCGGCCAGCTTCGTGGACTGGATCAGCTGCGCCTGCGCCTGCTTCAGCTCCGCCATCTTGCGGGTCACGTCCGCGTAGAGGCGCGAATTCTCCACCGCGGTGGCGACCTGGTTGGCGACGATCTTGACCAGGTTCTCCTCGTCGGCCTTCGCCCCTGGCGGCAGCACGTGGTGTGCCCGCATGAGGCCCAGCGGCCGTCCGCGGATCATGAGGGGGATGGTCCACTCGACCTCGTTCCAGTCCTCAGCCGGCTCGTTGCGGAGCATGCTGCGCGGGTGCCCGCCCTCGTCGCCGCGCACGGTCACTCTCAGGCCGGCTGGTTCGCTAAGCTCCACGGTGAGCCTGGTCGTCCCCAGGGCCCGCACCAGGCCGGCCAGGAGCCGCTCGAGCAGCGTGCGGACTTCCAGCTCCGACGTCATGTCCTGGAACACCCGGTGCAGATCCTCGAGCTGGCCCGCCCGCCGCACGAAGTGATCGTTCAGGCGCTTGAGGTTCTCGACCTGGTTCACCAGCCGGTAGACCAGGCGCTGGTTGAGCTCGCGGAGGTAGACGCCTTCTTCGCGCTCCTCGACCCGCTCGCGCTTGCCCTCCAGGAACTCGGCAACCTGCCGGGGAAGGGTGTCCACGTCGATGGGCTTCTGGAGGTATCCGTCGCACCCCGCGACGAGCGTGCGCTGGCGGTCACCGTCCATCGCGTAGGCGGTCAGGGCGATCACGGGCGTGGTGGAGACCGCCGGGAACGACTTGAGGACGGCGACGACCTCGTAGCCGTTGACGCCGGGCAGGTTGATGTCGAGGAGGATGAGGGCCGGGTCCTCGCGAATCGCGGCCTCGATACCCGCCAGGCCGTCCTCCGCCTCGACCACCGTGTAGCCTGCGGCCTCGAGGACCGCGCGGGCCAGCATGCGGTTCTCGGCGTTGTCCTCGATATAGAGGATTTTCGGTGACGGGCGATCGTGGGGGAATCCGTGTCTGGGCATGCGCGGGGTCCCTCAGCTCGCGGGCGTGAGCGGGAGCACGAAGTGGAACGTGGACCCGTGGTTCTCCCGGCTCTCCGCCCAGATGCGTCCCCTGTGTAGCTCGACGAATTTCTTGCTGATGGCAAGCCCGAGCCCGGTGCCGCCCGCGTCCCGTGCCAGCGGACTGTCGAGGCGCTGGAACGGCTCGAAGAGCCGCGGGAGGTCGGCTTCCCGGATGCCGATGCCGGTGTCCGCGACGCTGACGTGGACCGCGTCCGGTTCCGGGCGAACACGAACCATCACGCGCCCCGTCGCCGTGAACTTGACGGCGTTGCTCAGGAGGTTGAGCAGGACCTGCTTCACCTTCGTTCGGTCCCCACGCAGCCGGGGCAGTTCGAGCGGGGCGTCTTTCTCGATCTTGAGCGGCTTGCCGCGCGCGAGCGGGGCCGAGGACTCGATGCATTCGTCCATGAGGTCGTGCAGGTCGATCTCCTGGAGGTCCAGCTCCTGTTTGCCCGCTTCAATGCGCGAGATGTCGAGGACGCTGTTGATCAGCTCGAGCAGGTGCATGCTGCTGCTGTGGACGGAGCGGACGTAGCTGTCCTGCCGGTCGGTCAGGTCGCCATCGATCCGGTTGAGGAGCACCTTCGAGAAGCCGATGATCGAGTTGAGCGGCGTGCGCAGCTCGTGCGACATGCTGGCGAGGAACTGCGATTTGAGCTGGCTCGCCTGCAACAGGCGGGCGTTCGAGCTGCCGAGCTGCTCGTACAGGCGCGCGTTCTCCAGGGAGATGGCGGCCTGGTTGGCCACGACCGAGAGAACCTCCAGCTCCTGGTCGTCGAAGACCTCCCCTGAGAGCTTCTCGCCCAGCAACAGGATGCCGGTCAGCTTGTTCTCGATCTTCAGGGGCACGAGGAGCGACGCCGGGATCTGTTCGAGTTCCCCCTCCACGGCCTCGAAGTACACCGCCATCTGCCGGTTGATCTTCACCTCTTCCTTCACGAGCACGCCGTCGGCCTGCGCCAGCCACTGGGCGATCGAGCTGTCGGCGCGGATCGGGGCGATCCCTGACTCCTCCCCGGTGGTGCTCTCCTCGCGATAGGGCACGAAGAGGTTGGCGGCCCGGTCGTAGAGCATCACAACGCAGTGGGTCAGGGGGATCCCCCGGGCCAGGCCGCGGACGAGCGTATCCACCAGTTTGCCGGAGTCGAGGATCGCGCTCATCCGGTTGCTGAGGTTGAGGAGCGTGTCGTAACAACCGCGGCGCTTGCTGAAGATGAGCCGCTCGACCTGCGACTCGAGGCCGTGGCCAAACGGGCTGAGGAAGAGCGTCATGATGAGCCCGAGAGGAATGACAATCCACAGGGCGCTCGTCTCCTCCAGCCGGAACTGCTGCTCGAGCGTCCAGGTGAGGCCCACGAGGAGCGACGTGACGACGGCCGCAACGCCGCAGTAGATCGCGGCCTTCTTGAGCGCCACGTCCACGTCGAACATGCGATAGCGGACGATCGACAGCCCGATCATGAAGACCAGGATCATATTGCCCGGGATCCCCAGCGGATAGGCCTGGTCCGCCGCGGGGAGGAATCGGGTGAGGATGAACCGCGCGAAGTCGACGAACCCGCCGATCAGGCTGATAAAGGTGGCGAGCAGGACGAGCATGACGCGGTTCCGGCGGAAGCTCGAGTCGATCGTCCGGTAGGCCTTCGCGAGGTGGCAGAGGCCGTAGATCATGAACGCGTTGAAGTAGAGGAAGAAGGGCGTGTACAGCGGCCCGGTGGCCGGGGCCCACCCCCAGTGCGTCGACTTGACGCCGGTCATGAAGAGCGCCGACCCGCTGGCGTTGATCGCGCTGAAGATGATCGCGAGGCCGTACGCCAGGGCGAGCGCGGGCCTGCGGCGGGTGGTGCTGTCCAGGAAGATGAGGACGAAGTGGTAGTAGAACACGGGGATCGCGATCACCCCGACGTGGATGACGACTTCCCAGAGGTAGGCGCTCGCCTCGTCCGGGGCCCTCCTCAGCATGAACACGCCGAAGTTCCAGAGGGCCAGCGCGGTCGCGAAATAGGCAAAGACCCTGTTCAGCCGGCTCGCCGGGTTCCGGAGGATCGAGACGCCGACCAGCGCCGCGTTCAGGAACAGCGCGATGAGCGGGAGTGCGCTATGAAGTGTCACTTCCGTCCCCCTTGGATCCGTCGAGGGGAAGGAGGTACTTGTCCTTTCCGCGCTGCTCTTCGATCTCTTCTCTCAGGATTCCGAACACGATCACGTCCCAGCACTGGCCACCCTGGAAGCCTGCCTTCCGCAGGACGCCTTCCTGGCGGAATCCGTTTCGACGCATGGAGTTGATGCTCACGAAGTTGTACTCGTAGACCTTCGCCTCGATCCGTCTCAGCCCCAACACGTCGATCGCGTAGTAGCCGACCAGCTTGCTGGCCTGGACGCCGTATCCTTTGCGCAGGGCCCGCTGGTTCGCGATGATCGTCTCGAGGAAGGCGTATCCCTCGAGCAGGTGGATGTTGTACAGCCGCACGAGCCCCACCGGCTTCGACCACTCCCTGGCCGTGATGACCAGGATGATCTGGGTCGGATCGGTCAGGCACGCCTCGTAGAATGACGGGTGCTTGTCGTACACGTACTTGTAGGCATAGAGGAGTTCGCTCCCGACCATCCGCTCGACGAAGGGGTCCTCCGCCCACTCCGAGAGGTAGACGAGGTCCCCCGGCGTGAATGTCCGCAGGGCGACCCGTTTCCCCCGCGTGACCACGATCCCCTGATCCGCCGCCCCGAGCCCCGCGGCCGGAGCGTCGAGCGACACCCGTTGCGCTTCGATCACACCTATTTGGGCCTCGCCTCGTGGCTGTTTACTCGGGTCTCGCCTCGTCGCTGTCCTCGCCTCCGGCTCGTCCGAAGCGCCTCGGCTCGAACTGCCACGCCTGCGGCTCGTCGGGAGCCCCTCGGCTCGAAGTGCCACTCGGGCCTCGCCTCGTGGCGGGCCTGCCACACGGCATGGCCGACGCCACTCGGCTCGAACTGCCCTTGACCGTTCCAGAACCGGAAGGCCGTGATCGTTCCGGATTTTCTCAATGCCTGGCGCACCGTCGGGTTCACCCGCAACATCATAACACCGCCCGGCTGGGCTTCGATCACCTTCAAGCCGTCGAGGAGCGCGGCGATCCCGCAGACATCGATCGCCGGCACGCCCTCCAGGTCCACGAGCAGCCGCGCATCTCCCGGCCTCGCGTACCCGCGGATCAGCTTGCGGAGCCGCGGGGCGGTCGCGGCGGTGATCGCTCCGCCGAGGCGGAGGCGGACCAGCCCGTCGCTGGCCGCTGCGCCGTCCTCCTGGCATACGCTGTTGGCCTCGATTGCTGTCGCGCTCATCCCATCCCCTCGCGCTTCGTCACAGGGTTCACTGCCCGGCGGGGGGCCCGAGGGGGGAGTGACCCCCCTCGGGCGTCCGCGCTACTGGAAGAGCGTGACGTGGAGCTTGATCAACGGCGAGCCGTTCTTGTCGAACTCGTTAGGCTGAAGCGGGGTCGTGGTGGTCAGCCCCGTGGACGGGTCCAGGTAGTACCACACCCCACTGACCTGGAACGGGATAAGGAAGATCCCGCTGAACAGGCCCGAGGTCTTCTGGGCGCCGTTGACCGTGGACCAGCTTCCTGTGATCGGCGCGTACGGGCAGGGTCCGCCCGCGCAGTTGGTGCTCGTGAGCGGCGACAGGTCGAGCTGCCCCTTCAGCTTTCCGCTGACGGTGTTAACGAAGAACTTGCCGTCGACCTGGCCGGTGCCAAAGCCCGTGTCCGGGTCCACAGGGACGCGCGACTGCGCTTGCACGGTGACGCTCCCGGTCAGAAACTCCAGGGTCCCGGACCCCTGCAAGGTCCCGGTCTCGGTTGCCTGAGCGAGCCTTATCCCAATCGGCAGGATGACGCCGGGCATGATCCGCGCGCCGCTCGGCGTGAACTCAGCCGGCGGGGCCTCGAGCACCTCGTAGAGAACACCCTGCGCGACGCCAGTCTGAGCCAGGGTTGTCACCGGGCTCAGCACGAGCACTCCGCTCGCGACCAGCAGTCCGATCATCCATCTCAACGATCGTTTCAAGTTCCGCTTCATCTCGTCATCTCCTCACCACTCGCTCGGGTCGCCCCGGCGAGCACCAAGTCACGTCCCAAAGATGACATGGAGTTCAACGCACTGTGATCCACTCCCCACGAAACGTCTCACCTCCCTTCGGTTCGGGCCTCGCCTCTGCCTCATCTGCTCGGGCCTCGCCTCGTCGCTGGCGCAGGCGATGAAGCTGCCGGCGCCGAAGCGCCTCGGCTCGTCGCTGTCCTTCCGGGCCCACGCCAGGAGGCTCGCCCCGTCCAGGAATGTCCGTCGCATCTCCAGCACTGTGAAGCCGGCGTCGCGCAACCTGCGCGAGAACTCGTCCTCCTCCCAGTAGTGGGGCCCGATCTGGGTCCGCGTGGCTTCGAAGATCGAGTTGGGGAGGAGCCACAGGAGACACCGGAGCGCGGCGCTCAGGCCCGCGCGGGCCCTGACCGCCCGGAAGGTAGCCCGCAGCCAGACCCGCCGCGTGAAGTTCACGAAGACCGCGCTGCCGCCGGGCTTCAGGACCCGGTAGGTTTCCCTGAGCAGTCGGTCTGGAGTCGGATTGAGGTAGAGCGAGTGGATGTTCACGACCTGGTCGAACGCCCCGTCTCTGAAGGTGTTGCCGATCGTGAGGTCGGCGTGACGGAAAGCGAGGTTCGGAAGGTGCTTCGCCCGCCGCTTCTCCCTGGCCAGTTCGACCAGGGCGGCGTACGGGTCGATGCCCACGACCGAGAACCCGGCTTCGGCGAGGCTGACGGCGAAATTGCCGGGCCCGCATCCCACGTCCAGCACGTGGACATCGCGCCGGTCAACCGACTCAGGGACGGAGGTTTCCACCAGCGCCAGGACTTCGCGCCGAAGGCTCAGGTAGGGAGCGAAGCGCTCGAAGATGAAGTCGTAGACGACCCCGTAGCCGACAGACAGCATCCGGTCGAGCCCCCAGCGGATGCCCCCGACGAGCCACCCGCGCCGGGTCGGCGTCTTCATCCTCGGCTCAGCGTCGTCTGGCGCCGGCATCCCGGCTATCCCTTTGTGGGCAGGGCCCGCTCGACGGCGTCGCGCAGCTCATCGGGCGTGAACGGCTTGGACAGGATGGAGCTGAAACCCATGCGGTTCGCTTCGTCAAGGACCTCCGGGGTGCCGTGAGCTGTCACCAGGATGAAGGCCATGTCCGGTCGCACCGCTCGAGCTTGCCGGACCACCTGGAACCCATCCATCCCCGGCATCCTGTAATCCACCACCATGAGGTCGAACTCCTCGTGGGCCACCAACTCCAGGGCTCGCTCGCCTCGATTGGCGCCCTTGACCGCGTATCCGAGGGACTGCAGCACGTTCACGCACAGGACTACGACTGGGCCGGCGTCGTCGACGATGAGGATCTTTTGCCTGTCGTTCTTCACCGAACGGCCCCGACCATGGGCTTCCGGAAAGGCCAGGAGGTCATCCGGAGCCATGGAGGTCGAAGTCGGGCGACTCCCCTCGGTCGCCATGTTCCCCCTCTTGGGTGTGAGTTATCGGTTTGGTGGGGAGAGAGTCGGAGGGGCCTACCGACGATTCCCTCTCGCTCACCCCGGGCGCCGAACGGCTGCAAGAGGGGGACCAAGGTTGGAGGGATCGGATAAGCGGTGATGGTCCAAGGCTTTTTCGAGTTCGACGGTGGGCGTCATCGCGGATGAACCGGCCAGTTCTTTACCACCTGGGACTCGGGGCCGGGGAGGAGGAAGCGGGGCAGGCGAGTCGTTTCAGACAGTTACCGGGGCTTTGATCGCGCGTTCTCGCCCCGGTGAGGAACTTACCAGCGATGAGAAACTGATCGGGCTAGGACCTCTTCGAGCGCGGGCTTTGCCCGCGCAAGCGATTCCTGGGGGAGGCCTCGGAGGGGGCCGTCGAGGCCCCCTCCGATTTGACTCAGGCCTCGCCGAGCTTCTTCCGAAGGGTCTGGCGGGAAATTCCGAGGATTTCCGCGGCTTTGCTCTTGTTTCCGTTCACCAGGCTCATAACCTGGTGAATATAGGCCCGCTCGACGTCGGCCAGCGTGCCCGGCTGCTCTGACGGTCTGAGGAGGGGCACGCCGTCGGCACGCGCCGCGAGCGGAAGCGGCAGGTGTTGGGGTTCGATGTAGTCTGAGGTGCCCAGAATGACCAGGCGCTCGATGAGGTTTTTCAGCTCGCGGATGTTGCCGGGCCACGGGTAATTGAGCAGCAGCCGCTCCGTCTCGGGGGCGAAGCCGATGATGGCCTTGTGGAACATCCGGTTGGCCTCGAGGAGGAAGTGGCGCGCAAGGGGCAGGATGTCCTCGCGGCGCTCGCGCAACGGCAGGATCGTGATCGGGATGGAGTTGAGGCGGTAGAAGAGATCTTCCCGGAACTTTCCCTCCTTCGCGAGGAGCTCGAGGGGTCGGTTGGTGGCCGCGATGACCCGGACGTCCACCTTGATGTCCCGGGTCCCGCCCACCCGCTTGAAGACCCGCTCCTGGAGGCAGCGCAAGATCTTGGCCTGGCTGCCCGGGGACAGCTCGCTGATCTCGTCCAGGAACAGCGTCCCGCGGTCGGCCAGCTCCATGAGCCCTTTCTTCGTCGTCTTCGCGTCGGTGAAGGCTCCCTTCTCGTGGCCGAAGAGCTCGCTCTCGAAGAGGGTTTCGGTGATCGCCGCGCAGTTCACCTCCATGAAGGGGAAGTCGCGCCGCGGGCTCTCGTAGTGGAGTCCCTTGGCGACCAGTTCTTTTCCGGTGCCGCTCTCGCCGAGGATCAGGATCGTGTGCGCCTCGCTCCGGGCGAGCTGGCCGATGACCTCGCGGAGACGGCGTGTCGCCTCGGACTCGCCGATGAGCTGATCCGCGCGGTACTGGCCGCTCTGGAGCTGGTGGAACCTCTGGATCTCCCGGCGAGCCTTTACCTCTTCCAGGGCGCGACGGACGGCCAGCCAGAGCTTGTCGAGGGGTTCGAAGGGCTTCTCCAGATAATCCGTCGCCCCGTTCTTCATCGCCTCCACCACGCTGCCGATGTAGCCGTAGGCGGTGATCATGATGACCGCGGTATCGGGGTGACGGTCCCTGAGCGCCTTGAGGACCTGGATCCCGTTGATGTCGGGCAGCCGGATGTCCAGGAGGACGACGTCCGGATCCACGTCGTCGGCCATCAGGAGCCCGTCCTTCCCGGTAGCGGCCGTGTGGACCTCGAGCGGCTCCTGCCCCAGCAGCCGGGCCAGCAACAGGCGGATGTCTTTCTCGTCGTCGATGATCAGGACGCTCTGCATGCCGCCTGTCAGCCGGCGATCATTTCAGGAGTTCGCGCACGACGTCCAGGAGCTGCTCGCGCGAGAACGGCTTCTGCAGCAGTTTACCCTCGCCCTGGGCCAGAAACCCCTGGATGGCATCGGTGATCAGGCCCCCCGTCATCAGCAGAAAGCGGCGCCTCAGGCGAGAGTCCCGGGTGGTGGCCTCCCGGTAGAGCGCGAGGGCGTCCATGCCGGGCAGGTAGACGTCGGAGAGTACCAGGTCGACCGGTTCCGACAGGGCTTCGAGGGCCTCCTCGGCGGTCGTGACGCAGACGGTGTCGCAGCCGGCCGCTTCCAGGTACGCGTGCACGAGCCGGCGCACCGCCGGATCGTCCTCGACCACGAGGATGCGGCGCCCCGCCAGCGTCGCGGGCCCGCCGGGCGTCTCCTTGACGGGCTCCGTCGCCAGCGTCCCGATGGGTAGCTCGATCGCGAAGGTCGTGCCCTGGCTCCCCGTGCTGTCCACGCGGAGGTCACCGCCGTGTTCCTGGATGATGCCGTAGGAGATGCTGAGGCCGAGACCGGTTCCCCGGGCTCCCTTGGTCGTCACGAACGGGTCGAAGACCTTCGGCAGGATCTCGGCGGGCACGCCCGGGCCGGTGTCCTGCACCAGAATGACCACGCGGTCCGGACCGGCGCGCCGCATGGCGATGCGGAGTCGTCGGTCGCCGTCCGCCTCTGTCATCGCCTGCTTGGCGTTGGTGACGAGGTTCAGCAGGACCTGCTGGAGCTGACCGCCGTCCGCCCAGAGGGGCGGCAGGCCGGGTTCGACCTGCTGCTCCACGCTGATCCCCGCGAGCTGGAGGTCGGAGGCGGTGACGCTCAGGACCTTGGCCAGGAGGTCGCCCAGGTCGACGCGCTCGCGTTCGAGGGGCAGGCGCCGGGCAAAGGTGAGCAGCCCCTGAACGATCCGCCGGCTCCTCTCGGCCTGCTCGACCATGAGATCGAGGGTCGGGTGCAACGGCTCCGGGGCCTGGTCCCGCATGATGTGCGCGCTGCCGAGCAGGACCGTCAGCGGGTTGTTCAGCTCGTGGGCGACGCCCGCCACCAGCTGCCCCAGGGCCGAGAGCTTCTCGGTCTGGAGCATCTGCTGCTGGGCGAGGGTCAACCGGAGCTGCTGGTCCCTCACCACTTCCGCGAGACGGCTGGCCGCTTGCCGGGCCTCTTCCAGGAGGCGCGCGTTGTCGAGGGCGTAGGCGATGTACGTCATCAGCGCGTTCAGGAACTGCAGATCGCTGGGGCCGAAGGACCGCAGGTCAGCCGGCGTGGTGGCGCCGTACTCCTTTTTGGCCAGGTTGATGACGCCGATGATCCGGTCCCCCACCCGGACCGGCATGCAGATGAAGGAGCCACCGCCGTACTTCGGGTCGTTGGCTTTGCCGAAGCGCGGGTCGGTCTCCACGTCGTCGACGAGGATCGGTTCCCCGAGCTGCACCGCCCGGCCGGCGATCCCTTCGCCCACCCTGACCTCGACGCCGCGGGTCACCTCTTCCGGGAGCCCGCGGGCCGCGGCGATCCGGAGCGTCTGCCGCTCGCGGTCCAGGAGCATGATGGAGCCGATCCTCGCGCGCACGGTTCGCATCGTCCGCTCGAGCACCAGGCCGAGGAGGTCCTGCATCGCCGGGATTCGGGCTGCCAGCTCCACCATCTCGTTCAGCGTCCCGAGCTTGAAGACGAGGTCCTCGAGTCGCTCCGTAGACCCGCGAAGGTCCTCGAGGAGGCGGTTGAACGCGTCCGTGATCTGGCCGAGCTCTGCCACCGGGCCGAGACCCGGCACCATCGCGGCTTCGGCCGGCGTCGTCGCGAGGTCGGCCGGCTTCGGCGTTATCACGGCTTGGGCGAGATCGCTGATGCGGTTGACCATGCGCTGGAAGACGACGAAGCCCAGGAGGGCGATCAGGAGGGCGAGGAGCAGGCCCAGCTGGGCATCGGTCTCCGCGACCAGCTCGTAACGCCACAGAAGATAGAGGAAGACGAGCAGCGGAAGGAGGGAGCTGACGGCGAAGATGGTCGCGGCGGCCTCACGGATGCTGCGACTGCGGGAGAGAAGACGGAGCTTCATGGGCCCTCCAGTCGTGAAATGGACCTGGTAAAAATCATACTACGGACGTCCCGTGTCGGGAACCCCTGGGGCCGGTGCCGCAGCGGTGCGCCTTGACTCGGCCGTCCGTCGCCTGATAGCGTTGGTTCCGCTCGCCGTGCCGCGTCACATCGATCCGTATCGCGATATCGACGCCCAGCCCGACCCCGAGCGTTATGTCACGAGCCTCGAGGCGCGGGGGCGGGTGAAGACGCAAGTCCGCCTGCGCCGCCGGTTCCTCAGGTTCGCCGGGATCAGGCCCGGCTGGCGTGTGCTGGAGGTGGGGTGCGGCACCGGCGTCGTCTGCCGTGATCTCGCGAAGCTGGTCGGTCCTCGCGGCGCCATCGTCGGCGTGGATCCGAGCCGGGTGTTTGTCCGCGTCGCCCGCCGGCTGGCGCGCGAGCACCGGGTGGACGGCCGGGTTCGCTTCGAGGTGGGTGACGGCGCCCGGCTCAGGTTTCGCGCCGGTCTCTTCGACGGCGCGCTGGCGATCACCGTGCTCCTCCATGTCCCGGATCCGGAGACGGTCCTCAGGGAGATGATCCGGGTCACGCGCCCGGGCGGGATCGTGGGCGTGCAGGACCAGGACTTCGGGACGCTCGCCCTCGACCATCCCGATCGCGGCTTGACGAGCCGGATCCTGGACGACGTGGCTCGCGAGATCTACGCCGATCCGTGGAGCGGGCGGACCCTCTTCGGGACGCTCCGGCGGCTCGGGCTCCGGCAGGTCCGGCTGACCACCGACGTGTATCAGGACACGCGTCTCGAGCCCTGGACCTGGTCCATGCTGGAGCGTCGCGCTGAGAACGCGGTCAGTCTCGGGCTCGTCGGCCCTCGAAGCGCGCAGCGCTGGCTGCGGGCGATCAAGGCCCAGGCGGAGGCGCGTACGTTCGTGTGCACGCTGAACTTCTACGGGGCCGTCGGCGTCAAGGGCGCGTGATGGAGCGTGTGCTAGATTGCTCGGAGGGGGACTCCGCCCCCCTCCGATGCCTCCCCCCTTCGCTTGCGCGGGCCAAGCCCGCGCTCGAAGATTTTTCCGCAGCCTGCTAGAATCGGTTGCGTGAGCGTCCGTGACGGAGGCGGCCGGTGAAGTTCTTGTTCGTCTGCACTGGAAACATCTCGCGGAGCCCCGCGGCCGAAGAGGTCTTTCGGCGGATCACGAACGGAGCGCAGGAGACGCGCTCCGTCGGGATCTCGCCCTACTGTCCCCGTCCCATCTGCGGAGACGACCTGCGCTGGGCCGACGTCGTGGCGGTCATGGAGGAGGACCACCGCGCCTTCATCGTGGCGCGGTGGGCTGACGCCGGTCGGAAGCTGCGCGTCCTCGGGATCGAGGACCGCTACCACCGCCATGACCCGGAGCTGATCCGCCTGCTCGAGGTCAAGCTGACGGAGTTGCTCGCCGATGTGGGTGCCCGCGACATCGGCGGGAAGTGACCGCATGCTGGACATCGGCTTTCAGGAGCTCCTCCTCATCCTGGTGATCGCGCTGCTGGTCTTCGGGCCGAAGCGCCTCCCTGAGCTCGGCCGGGCGATTGGCCGGGCCATGCGGGAGTTCCGGCGGACCAGCGAAGAGTTCCGCTCGACTCTCGAGACCAAGCTCCAGCTGAACGAACCCGATCCGGTTCCGTCGGCGCCCGAAACCGTCGTCGACGAGCCGCCGCCGCCCACCCCGGCGGAGACGGGCACGGGAGGCGCCGCGGAGCCGGAGCTCAGCCCGGCCCCGGAGGCGATGGCCGTGTCCGCCGAGCCTTACCTGGCCCAGCGCGGCGGCCGGCTCTTTCACACCCGCGAGTGCACCTGGACCGGGCACATCGGCGAGCTGGACCGCATCTATTTCAAGCGGGTGGCGGACGCCAGAGATCAGGGTTTCGCTCCGTGTCCGGTCTGCGAGCCCTGGGAGCCCGCCTGATTTTTTTCTTGACAGATAGTCGTCAGATGTCGACTAATCTATTGTCGAGAACAATCGGAGAGGGCCTCGACGGCCCCCTCCGAGGCCTCCCCCATGAATCGGTTGCGCGGGCGAAGCC
>JACQWB010000204.1 GCA_016209385.1 Candidatus Rokuibacteriota bacterium | reverse complement strand
GTGTTTCCCTCGGCCGCGCCGGCGGCCCCAATCAGCCCTCGGAAGATCGGGCCCGCTGGCTCACGAGCCCCGGATCGCGGCTTTCCCGTGCTATTTCGGTCGTGCGGCCACATCATCCTGGGCGAAGATCCGAAACGGCTGACCTCGCGGTCCAGGAATTGCTGCCCCGCCGGAGGATATGCCATACTCGGGGCCTGCCGGAGTGGGGCGCGGGGACAGCGCGCGGTATGCGAAAGGAGGCAGGCCATGCCGACGTACATCGTGCTCGCGCACTTCACGGACCAAGGTATCCGCAACATTAAGGACTCCCCCAAGCGGGAGGACGCCTTCCGTAGCTTCTGCGAGAAAGTGGGTGCCCGGGTAAAGGACACCTATCGCACGATGGGGCGCTACGATGTCGTGGCCATCGTGGACGCAACGGACGACGTCACCATGAATGCGATCCTCTACTCCGTAGGCTCGCTCGGTAACGTTCGCACCGAGACCCTCCGGGCGTTCACGCGGCAGGAGACGGACCAAGCCCTCGCCAAGATGGCGTAACTCCGCATGCAGGAGGGATCAGGAGCTATCGCCGCGCGCCTCGCCAGCTCCGGCAGCCTCCCCTGATCGAGCCCGTGTTTCAAGCTGCCTGCCGCCCCGGCACCGCAAATGCGAATCGCTGTTCCGCCACCCGCGCCTGGGGAACCACCCGAATGACCGAAGGGATCGCCGGCACTACCCGTTTGATGGCACGCGCTAACGTATCGAGCGCTTGTTCCTGGAGGGGTGTCCAGGCGTACCCGTACCCTTCCCGCACTTTCGGCGGCAGTAACCCCGCAGTGACAAACTTCGCCACTGGGCCAATGACGCGGAGGCTCGCGGATCTAGGAGGCCAAAAGATCAGGCGCGCCAGCTCTCGGGCTGTGGCCCCCACGGCGATTTCGGCCGAGAGCATTCTCGAGAAGTATGTCCGAAACCCCTCAATGGTGGGCGGGATCATCGGTTCCGGAATCTCCAGGACGCGGGCCATTTCGCACGATTCGGCATAATAGCGGGCCTGGTCAGCGGCCGAGAGGCCCGCGACGAACCGGTGGTACACCAGCAGGCTGGTCTCGATCAGTGTCGCGTGGACCCAGAGACGAAGCGCTGGATCGGTCGCGTCATACGGGGTGCCCGCGGGAAACGGACCCACCGGCTCCCGCAAGGAACCCCGGACCCGCCGGTGGATGGCGTCCATCCTCCGCAGCGCCGCCACGGCCGTGTCCGCGTCGCCGAACACGACCGCGTAACTCGTGTCCAGCGTGCGGAGGAGACGGCCGAAAGGGTCGTCCGCGAATCCGCTATGCTCTGCCACGCCAGCCGCGACAAGCGGGTGGGCCAGCTGAAGGAGGAGCGCCCGGCCTGCGCCCAGCAACAGCGCGGTTTCCCGGTTGACCGTCCAGATCGTCGTTCCGGGTGCGAAGAGCCGGGCCCGGTCTGCCGCCATGGTTATTTCCCGAATCTCCGGTGTCGCTGTTGATAGCTTCGGATGGCCCGGAGAAAGTCAATCTTCCTGAACGCCGGCCAGTAGGCGTCGCAGAAGTAGAACTCGCTGTACGCGCTTTGCCAGAGCATGAAGCCTGAAAGCCTGACCTCCCCGCTCGTGCGGATAATGAGATCAGGGTCCGGGCAGTCATACGTGTAGAGGTACTTGTCCAACGCGTCCGGACTCAGGCCTTGCAAGACCTCGTGTGGCGTCGCCCCGCGCATGAGGCTGTCGCGAAGGTAGCCTGTAACGGCGTCTATGATTTCCTGCCGGCCCCCGTATCCGACGCCGACGTTCAGGAGCATTCGATCGTGGTGACGAGTCGCCGATTCCGCGAGGTGCAAGGCCTGCAGCAGGGAGGCCGGGAGGAGCTCCAGTTTGCCGATTGGGCGAATTCGAATCCCGAGCCGCTCCGTCAATCCCCCGTGAATCCATTCCGGCATCTTGCCCTCGATGACGTCGAGAACGGCCGCGACGTCGTCGGGTTCACGGCGCAGGTTTTCGGTCGAGAGCCACCAGAGGGTCACCGTCGGGATCTTCAGTTCGGCGCACCACGTCAGGACTTCCTCCGCCTTCGCTGCCCCGAGGCGGTACCCGCCGAGATTGGAGAGCCCGGCCTCGCGAGCGTAGCGCCGATGGCCGTCCTGGATCAGCCCGAGATGACGGGGGATGGGTCCCGGGGATACTTCAGCCAGAAGTCGCCGCTCATAGAGTTGGTAGAGAAGCCCCTTCAGCATATGTCGTGGCTCCCTAGGCACCTCGGAGGGGGGCTTCGCCCCCCTTCCGAAACCTCCCCCGGGATTGCGCGGGCTAAGCCCGCGCTCAGGACGCTTCGGCCAGGTGCGCGCTGAAGGTTCGGGGACGCGAGCTGACTTTTTCAGCACCCTGCTAGAAGGGACGCGGAACCGGCAACACCCCACCCTCCCGTGGGCGAATCTCGGACCTACCCCCCATATTACTCCTCGTACGTCACACGGACCCTCGATGTCGTGCCGAGGCTAAGGCGCCTGGCGTGCGCTCACGGACGCTGCTGCCAACCCGCCGAGCCCGGCGCTCGCAACCCTGAGAGCCACCGGCGTGAGCCGGAGCGGAGGCGTCAACGTGTCGAGCCAGCGACAGCCTGTCGCGGGCTGATGGAGCCCGGGTGGATCGGATGCCTGGCTCCGGTGGGCTATCTCTTTGCCACGCCTTCACATTCGCCGTCGAGAAAGCCCGTGCCCCGCCCTTGGTATCGACGCTGCATCCTCGAACGCGGCCGGGCTTGACGGAAAAATGGAGACTTCAGGAGGTGCGGGTTTGATTCGCGCTCCCGCGCCGTCTTGCTCGAGGCGGACCCGGGGGTCCGCCGGCGTCGCCCTGAGTGCGGCGGCGCCGAGAGCAGGAAGGCGGCTGGCTCGACCACTGCCCGGCATCAGGAGGTGGACCTCGCGCGTGGCGCTGGCCGGGCTGGGGCTCTTGGCCGTGGCGGCCGCCGTCGGCGCCGCATCGTCCGAGTTCGTTCGGGTGAAGGTGGGTTCTGCCAACATCCGAGCGGGACCGGGAACCACGTACCAGCGCCTCTGGTCTGTGGCCAAGAACTACCCGCTTCGGGTCGTCGCCCGGCGTGGCCGCTGGCTCAAGACCGTCGACTTTGACGGGTACGCGGGATGGATTTTTGCCCGGTTGACCGACGCCCGGCCCGCGGTCGTCGTGCGGGTGGAACGGGCCAACCTCCGCTCGGGGCCCGGGACGGACTACAAACTGCTCTCCACTGAGGTTGCGGGTGTGGCTTTTCGCGTATTGAGCCGGCACGGGCGGTGGCTCAAGGTGGAGCACGCCGACGGGAGCCGCGGCTGGATCTACCGATCTCTGGTCTGGGGGAACCGAAAGCCCGTCACGCCCCGGCGCCGATGAGAGTCGTCGCTCCGCGAACCCTCGATCTCGCGCTCCGGATCATGCTGTCCCTGGCGGGCGCGGCCTTCCTCCTTCTCTCGGGATGCACGGGCATGGGGCAGGTAGCGGGCTTGCCGGGGGAGTCGTCCCCGACGCTCTCCCTGCAGCCATCGCGATGGGTGCTGATCACGAATCCACGCTTCGGCGATATCCCGGGCATCCGCCGTGAGGCGATCCCCGTGTTCCATCAGTGACGGATGAGCTCATGGGAGAGCCGGACGCGGAGGTTGCCACCGCGACAGGAATCTGGAGCGGGCCGGAGTGCTTCACGGTCCGTTGATCCAAAAATGGTGGAGCACAAGACGCGGATGAGGCCATGCTGCGGGAAGGGGTAGCTCGCCCTGGCCGAGCAGGGCAGAGTGGACAAAGGTCCAGTGCTCTGGTATATCGTAAGTGCTTGATGCGGGGGGTTAGCTCAGTGGGAGAGCGCTGGAATCGCACTCCAGAGGTCGAGGGTTCAAATCCCTTACCCTCCACCAGTTCTGAAATCAGGCAGAGAGGAACCGAACGGTAAGCCGGTTGCGCCGGGGTTGCGAGTAGTAGCGGCTCCGGCATGCTCAGCCTGATCTCCCAGCAGAGCAGGTTACGATCCAGGCTTGCCACAGCCGCCTCATGGCGCTCCGGGAGATAATGCCCGGAGGTGGCGGCGGTTTCCTCAACGTTCGCGTGGCCCATCTGCGCCTGGACCCATGGTTCCTCAGCATCCCTACACGGCTGGATGGGATTGCCCTTCCCAGAAAAGGCCCGCTGAATATAAAGGCCCCCGCTCTGCGGAGACCGGGGCTTACGGCCAGGGCCGGAGCGTCGGCGATTTGATGCCTCATACCTCGTTGGGTATGGTCGTGGCGTTTCCGTCCGCGTCGAGGCGGAGGTCAAAATGAAGGTCACGCGGCCCATCCTCGCAGTCGTGGCCCTTACCCTCACCCTCGCCTGCGGTGTGCTCGGCGCGCCGCTCGCTGCCGATGGGCAGCCGGCGGCGAGCCTCCGGCGTGTCGGGCTTTTGGGGCCGGCCGAGGAACCCCGGTTCTCCGAGATTGCAGGGAGCCTGAAGCAGGGGCTCCGCGAGCAGGGATATGCCGAGGATGGCGTCGAGATTTTGGCCCGGCGAGTCCGGCGCGGCGACAAAACGGGAGCTCAGGCGGCGGTCGAGGGCTTGGTCCGACAGCGCACCGAGGTGCTCTTCGTCATCGGGTCGGTGCTCGCGAAGGAGGCGAGACAGGTTGCGCCCAAGCTTCCCATCGTGTTCCTTACACCCGGAGACCCTGTGGCCGCCGGCCTGGTCTCGAGCCTGGCCCGCCCGGGTGGAAACATGACCGCCATGACGTTCGAGTACCCGGAGCTGTCGGGCAAGCGACTCCAGCTGCTCAAGGAGCTGGCTCCGGGCGTGAGGCGGGTACTTGCTCTCTACGATCCACGGGATGCGTCCCCGCGGCAGGGTGCGGCGGCCGCGCGGGAAGCCGCCTCCGTGTTAGGCCTCACGCTGGTGGAGCGCGAAGTGCGCTCCCCCGCGGATGTCCAGCGAGGGCTAGAGGCCCTGGAGAAGGTCGATGCGCTGCTCGGCATTCCGGGGGGCCTCACCGCCGGCTACTACGAGGCGATGATCCGGACGGCTCACGCGAAGAAACGCCCGACGATCTTCCAGGCCCGAACGGGAAGCACTGCGGACGCCCTGGCGACGTACGGGGCGAGCGATGCTGACATCGCCCGTGAGGCGGCCCGTCTCGTCGCCAAGATCCTGCTGGGAGCCAACGCGGGCGATCTTCCTGTGGAGCGCCCCTCCAAGGTCAGGTTCGTGATCAACCTCAAGACTGCCAAGGGCCTCGGCCTCACGATCCCGCCGTCCGTCCTGATCCGGGCAGATGAAGTGATCGAGTGACTGAGCGCGTAGGCCTGAGGAGGTTGGACGAGCATACCTGGTGATCGGTCCTCCGGAGCGCATCAGGCTGGTTCCCCGGTTGCACCGGGGTTGCATCCCGTGCTACGGTTTGCCACATAGGCAAGGCAGCGCTCTGTAAATATGAGTGGTTACTGGCTATGCCGCCTACGAATCCCTTCCGGTCCAGCGACGTTTTCGCCTAGGGGCGGCGCCCGCGAGCTATCGTCCCGTCAACCGCGCGCCTGATGCTCACCCGGGATCGCTTTGCGGGGATCGGTCTCTTGCTCTTCGCGCTCGGCGTCATATGGGAGGCGCGCGTGCTCCCGCTCGGCAACTTCCACAACCCGGGCCCGGCCTACATGCCGGTCCTCTTCGCGATCGTCCTCGCGGCGCTCGCGAGCGTCGTGGCGCTCGGCGGAGGGGGCTCCCCGCGGCTGGCGGCGCTGGGGTGGGAGGAGAAGAAGCACGCGCTGGCGATCCTTGGCGGCTGCGCCTTTGCCGCGCTCGCCATCGAGCGCCTTGGCTTCCGGCTGACCGTCCTGATCCTGCTCGCCTTCATCCTCTGGCTGCTGGAGGGGAAGCGGGCTGCCGTCGTGGCCGCGATGGCCCTCGGCCTCTCCCTCGGGACCTTTTTCCTGTTTCACGATCTCCTCAAGGTGCCGCTCCCCCGCGGCCCGTTCGGGTTCTGATGCTCGAGACCCTGCAGAACCTCTACCTGGGCTTCTCCGTCGCGCTCTCGCCCGCGGTTCTCCTCTACGCGTTCGTCGGCTGCGTCATCGGGACTCTGGTCGGAATGCTTCCCGGGGTCGGGCCGCTCGCGGGGATCAGCCTGCTGCTGCCCGCCACGTTCGGGATGAACGCGACCACCGCCATCGTGATGCTGGCCGGGATCTACTACGGGGCCATGTACGGAGGCTCGACGACCTCGATCCTGATGCGGATCCCGGGCGAAGCCGCCTCGGTGATGACCTGTATCGATGGCTACGCGATGACGCGGAAGGGGCGGGCCGGTCCGGCCCTCGCCATCGCGGCGATCGGTTCCTATATCGCCGGAACCGCGAGCATCGTGGGGCTCATGCTCCTTGCGCCGCCGCTGGCCCGGTTCGCCCTCCGTTTCGGGCCGCCGGAGTATTTCGCGCTCCTCGTCCTGGGACTCCTGGTGCTCGCCTACATGAGCGGCGGGTCCATGCCGAAGTCACTGGCCATGGCGGCGCTCGGGCTCCTCCTCGGGATGATCGGCATCGATCCGATGACCGGGTTTTTCCGATTTCACTACGGGCTGGTCGAGTTAGGCGACGGGATCGGCGTCGTGCCCGTCGCGGTCGGGCTCTTCGGCCTGTCGGAGATCCTCCTCACCGCCGGCCAGCCGACCCCACCCGCGGTGATCAAGCCCCGGCTGCGGGAGCTCCTGCCGTCCCGTCAGGAGTGGCAGGACTCGGCCTGGCCCGTCGGGCGGGGGACCGTCCTCGGCTTCCTGATCGGGATCATCCCGGGATCCGCCCACATCATCTCCTCCTTCGTCTCCTACGCCCTGGAGCGCCGCCTGTCCCGCCATCCCGAACGCTTCGGCCACGGGGCGATCGAGGGGGTCGCGGGGCCCGAGTCGGCGAACAACTCGGCGACCTCGGGGGCGTTCGTGCCGATGCTGGCGCTGGGCGTCCCGTCGGGACCGATCCCGGCTGTGATGCTGGCGGCGATGATGGTTCACGGGATCTCCCCGGGCCCGCTTCTCATCAAGCAGCAGCCGGAGCTGTTCTGGGGCTTCATCGCCAGCATGTACGTGGGGAACGTCGTGCTCCTGATCCTGAACCTGCCGATGGTGGGGCTCTTCGTGAACCTGCTCCGGATCCCGTACCCGATCCTCTATCCCGCGATCCTCGTCTTCTGCGTCCTCGGCGTTTACGCGGTGAACGGGAGCGTCGTGGATGTCTGGATCATGACGGCCATGGGCGCGCTCGGCTACCTGCTGCGCAAGTTCGACTTCGAGACCGCGCCGATCGTCCTCGGCCTGGTGCTGGCCCCGATGCTCGAGATGAGCTTTCGCCAGTCGCTGGCCATGTCGTCCGGAAATTACGCGATCTTTGCCAACCGGCCGATCGCCTCCGCCATGCTGCTCGTCGGGCTCGGGCTCCTGCTCCTGAGCCTCCGGCCGCTCCTGGCCGGGGGAGTAGACTGGCGGCAGAGCTTCGGCCTTGAGAGAAAACCTGATCTGGCAGAGGAGGAGACCCCATGAGCATCCGCTTGCTGGCCGTGCTGCTGACGGCGGCCGTGCTGCTGCCCCCGGCGCTCCAGGCCCAGGAGCCGTTCCCGAGCCGTCCGATCACGCTGGTCGCGCCGTTCCCGCCCGGCGGCGTGGCGGACCTCACCGCGCGCCCGGTGGCCGCCGCCATGGAGAAAGTCCTCAAGAACCCCGTGGTCGTCGTGAACAAGACCGGCGCCGCGGGCGCGGTCGGGATGTCGTTCGTCGCGAACAGCAAGCCCGACGGCTATACGCTCCTCCTGTCTCTCTCCAGCATCTCGATCATCCCCGAAGCCGACAAGCTCTTCGACCGGAAGCCGGCCTACACGATGGACCAGCTCGTCCCGATCGCGCTGATCTCGGCGGATCCCACGATCCTGGTCGTCCATGCCGATCGCCCCTGGAAGAGCGTGAAGGAGTTCGTCGAGGACGCGAAGAGGCGCCCGGGCGAGATCTCCTTCTCGTCCTCCGGAGTGTACGGGACGCTTCACATGGCCACCGAGATGCTCACGCACGCCGCTGGCATCAAGCTCAAGCATGTCCCGTACGCCGGGGCCGGGCCGGCGCTCACCGCCATCCTCGGCGGCCACGTTGACGCCCTGGCGTCCGGGCCTGCGGTGGTCCTCCCTCACATCAAGGCCGGGAAGCTCCGCCCGCTGGCCGGGTGGGGAGCCAAGCGGGTCGCCGCGCTGGCGGATCTCCCGACGTTCAAGGAGCTGGGGTACGACATCGAGTTCTACATCTGGGCGGGGGTCTTTGCGCCCCGAGGCACAGCGGATCACACCATGAAGGTCCTACGCGAGGCGGCCAGGCAGGCCGTTCAGGATCCAGATTTCAAGGCGGCGATGGCCAAGCTCGAGACGCCGGTCGCGTACCTGGACGCGCCGGAGTTCCAGAAGTTCTGGGACAAGGATGCCCGGATGCTGGCCGACGCGATCAGGCGCGTGGGGAAAATCGAGGTAAAGCCGCGCTGAGGTGACGGCCACGGCATGACACCCGAGTGCCTCTTCTGCAAGATCGTGGCACGCCAGAGCGCCGCCGAGATCGAGTACGAGGACGACGAGGTCCTGGCTTTCAAGGACATCTATCCGAAGGCGCCCGTCCACCTGCTGATCATCCCCAAGCGCCACGTCGAGGCGATCTCGACCCTCGAGGAGCGCGACCTCCCGCTGGTCGGGCGCTGCTTCGCTGTCGCCAGACGCCTCGGCGAGGCGAAGGGCTTCGCCGAGCGCGGCTACCGGGTGAACTGTCACTGCGGGCCCGAGGGCGGGCAGGTCGTCTCCCACCTGCACTTCCACTTCCTCGCCGGGCGACGGAGCTAGGAGTGTGTCGGAGTAATGCCCTTCGAGCGCGCACCCGCTTCGCGGGTACCCGGCCCGCGCAACCGACTCGGGCCTCGCGCGGCGGGTGGCCTGCCTCACGGCATGGCCGAACCCGCCGCGCTCGAACAGCGGGGGGGAGGTCCGGAAGGGGGGGGTAGCCCCCCTCCGGGTTCCCTAGCGGTGCCGGCACACATCTTCGACTACGAGCTGTTTGGGGACCAGTTCTCCGCGCCTGAGCTGAGGCAGATCTTCGACGAGGCGTCGATGCTCCAGACCTGGCTGGACATCGAGGCCGCCCTGGCCGAGGCTGAGGCCGCGGTGGGCTTGATCCCGGCGTCGGCGGCCGCCGAGATCCGCTCAAAGGCGAAGCTCGAGCTCCTCGATCTGGGCGCGGTCAAGCGAGGCCTGGCTGAGACCGTCCACCCGCTGGTGCCGCTGATCCGGGAGCTGGCTCGCGTCGCCGGGCCCGCCGGGGAGTACGTCCACTGGGGCGCGACCACCCAGGACATCCTGGACACCGGGCTCGTGCTCCAGCTCAAGGCGGCGTACCGCGTGTTCCGCGGGGACCTGGTCGCGCTGATCGAGTGCCTCGCTGATCTGGCCCAGCGCCACCGCGACACGGTCATGGCCGGCCGAACCCACGGCCAGCACGCGCTCCCGATCACCTTCGGCTTCAAGGTGGCGGTGTGGGTGGCCGAGTGCCTGCGTCACCGGGAACGTCTCGACCAGAGCGCGCCGCGCGTCCTCGTGGGGCAGCTCGCGGGCGCGGTCGGAACCCTCGCCGGGTTCGGCGCCCGGGCCCGCGAGGTCCAGCAGTTCACGCTCGAGCGCCTGGGCCTCGGGGTTCCGCCCGTGGCATGGCACACCGCGCGGGACAGCGTGGCCGAGTTCGTGGGGCTGGCGGGGCTGATCGGCGCGACCCTCGGGAAAATGGCCAACGAGGTCATGGTGCTCCAGCGCACCGAGATGGCCGAGGTGGAGGAGCCGTTCACGCACGGGAAGGTGGGGAGCTCCACGATGCCCCACAAGCGGAACCCGGCGCACTCGGAGCGTGTCGTTGCCATCTCGAGGCTCCTGCGTCAGCCCGCCGCCGCCGCCCTCGACGCGATGGTCCAGCTCAACGAGCGCGACACGAGCGCCTCGAGGACCGATTGGTTTCTGGTCCCCGAGTCGGCCTGCCTCCTGGGGGCGGCGCTTCGCTGGTCCCTGCACATCTTCCGAGGGCTCACGGTGCGGCCCGACCGGATGGCGAAGAACCTGGATCTGCTCGGCGGAATGCTCTGCTCCGAGGCCGTCATGCTCCGGCTCGGGGAGACCCTCGGAAGGCAGACGGCGCACGACGTGGTGTACGAGGCCGCCATGGCGGCCTACGAGAAGGACCTGTCGTTTCGGGAGCTCCTGTTGGGCGACCCGCGGGTGGCCGGCCGCCTCGGTCCCGAACAGCTGGATCGCCTCCTCGAACCCGACCGGTACCTCGGCCAGGCGCGGGAGTTCGTCGACGAGGTGGTGGCTCGCGCGAAGCGGAGGATGTCCGGGAGCGATCCCGAGCGGGGTCCGGCATGAGGTGTACTCGCGGGCCGATCCTCTACTCCCCCATGCCGGGGGGAATTCAGCGAATTGGGCGCCGGACCTTTCTCCTCACCCTGGCCGCGCTGGGGCTCCCGCGTCCGCCGCTGGGCGCTCCGGCCGCCGCCCCCGCGGTGGTTCGGGAGCGCGCCGCCTCGGGGCTGACGGTACTGGTTCGCGAGAATCCGACGGCGCCGGTGGTGGCGGTCTCGCTCCAGGTGCGGATGGGCAGGCGCTGGGAGCGGCCCGAGACCGCAGGCATCTCGAACCTGCTTCAGCAGGTCCTCGTGAAAGGCACCACGCGTCGATCCGCCCTCGAGATCGCCGAGGCGGGCGAGGGCATCGGGGGTAGCCTGGGAGCCTCCGGTGACACCGATTTCTCCGAGATCCGCGGGACCGCCCTCGCGCGTCACTGGCGCGAGCTTTTGGAGCTGATCGCGGACGTGGCGCTGCGCCCGACCTTCCCTCCCGGGGAAATCGAGAGCGAACGCCGACCCATTCTGAGCCAGATCCAGAGCCGGCAGGACCAGCCGTTCCCCTTCGCCCTGGACACGCTGCTCCAGACCCTCTACGGTCCCCATCCCTACGGCCTGCCCGGTCTCGGGCTCAGAGACATCGTCGAGCGCCTGGACCAGGCCGCGCTCCTGGCGCATTACCGCCGGCACTACCGCGGCGACCGCATGGTGCTGGCGGTCAGCGGCCAGGTTCCGGCGCGGGCGGTGCTGGACGAGGTCTCCCGGATTTTCGGCGACCTGGCCGGCGGAACCGGCGAGGCCGACCCTCCGCAACCGATCCGACCGCCCGAGCCGTCGCGGCGG
Organism: Candidatus Rokuibacteriota bacterium; assembly: GCA_016209385.1. NCBI lineage: Bacteria > Candidatus Rokuibacteriota > Candidatus Rokuibacteriota bacterium. Next base: position 8,719 of record JACQWB010000204.1, on the reverse strand, counting down.
GTTGTCGAGCGCCCCGCCGCTCAGGCTCAGGTGCTGTTTGGCTACCTCGTGCCGGCGCTGACCCACACTGATTACCCGGCGGTCAAGGTGCTCAGCGCCCTCCTCGGGGGCGGGATGGCGGCGCGCCTCTTCGCCGAGCTCCGGGACCGCCAGGGTCTGGCCTACGTCGTCGGCGCCTTCTATCCGTCGCGCCGCGACGCGAGCCACTTCGTGATCCACATGGGGACGGCCCCCGCGAACCTCGCCCGCGCCGAGGAAGGGATCGCGCGCGAGGTGGAGCGCATCCGGACAGAGCCGGCCTCGCCAGAGGAAGTCCGCCGCGCCAAGGCCTACCTCCTCGGCGCCCTGGCTCTGGACCGCCGGACGAATGCGCGGGAGGCCTGGTACATGGCCTTCTTCGAGGTCGAAGGGGTCGGGCACGACTTCCTCGATCGCTATGTTGCGCGCGTCGAGGCCGTCACGTCGGATGACATCCGGCGGGTGGCGCAGACCTACTTGGCGAGCCCGACGATCGTCGCGCTTCGCCCTTCGCCGCGTTAGCAGTCGTGATCCCCCTGAAGGACGACAACCCCACGCGCACGCTTCCCGTCGTGACCGTGGCGCTCATCGCGGCCAATGTCCTGGCCTTCCTCTACCAGGTCTCGCTGGAGGTGGGCGCCGATCCGCGCGCGTTCCCGGCCGCCCAGGCGTTCGTCCTGGAGTTCGGGCTGGTACCCTGCCGGCTCACAGGCGCCTGCGTGGTCCCCGGCGATTCCCCGGCGCCGCTGGTCACGATCTTCACCTCCATGTTCCTGCACGGCGGGCTCTTTCACATCGCGGGCAACATGCTCTACCTCTGGATCTTCGGCAACAACATCGAGGACACCCTGGGGCACGGGCGCTTCATCGGCTTCTATCTCCTCTCCGGCGTGGCGGCGGCCGTGGCCCAGACCGCCGTCGGACCGACCTCGACCGTCCCCATGATCGGCGCCAGCGGAGCCGTCTCCGGCGTCCTCGGGGCCTACCTGGTCCTGTTCCCGCACGCCCGCGTCCTGACCCTGGTCACCTTCGGGTTTTTCATTCGGATCGTTCCGATCCCGGCGATGATCGTCCTGGGGTTCTGGATCGTTGTCCAGTTCATGAACGGCTTGATCACGTTCGGAAGCGGCGAGCGTGGCGGCGTGGCGTGGTTCGCGCACATCGGGGGGTTCGTGGCCGGGCTCGTGCTTTTGGCAGCGCTACTCCCGCGTCGCCGGCGTCGCTCCTGGTAGCCTTGGCCCTGCGGAGCGATCACGCCGGTCGCTCAGCGGCCACCCGCATGAGCGTCCGACGGTTGTCAGCGGACAGGGTCGGATCGAGTCCTGTATAATCGGTCTGATTGTCCCTCTGCGTAAAGGACTCCTCATGAAGGCCGTCATCATGGCAGGCGGGTTCGGAACCCGGCTCCGACCCCTCACCGCTCACATCCCCAAGCCGATGGTACCTGTGGGCAACGTCCCGATCCTGGAGCACACGGTGAAGTTGCTCCGCACCCACGGGCTCAACGACCTGCTCGTGCTCCTCTACTTCCTGCCCGAGGCGGTTACCAGCTACTTCGGCGACGGCGGTCGCTGGGGAGTGAAGATGACGTACGTGACGCCGCCCGCCGACCTAGGCACCGCGGGGGCCGTCAGGTTCGCCGCCGCCCAGTTGGGGGAGCCCGTGCTGGTGATCTCGGGTGACGTGCTCACCGACTTCGACCTGGGGCGGATCGTCCGCTTTCATGGGGAGGCCAGGGCCGAGGCCACCATGGTCCTCACCCGGGTCGAGCTCCCGCTCCAGTACGGCATCGTGATCACCGACGCCTCCGCCCGCGTGACGCGCTTCCTGGAGAAACCGTCCTGGGGCGAGGTCTTCAGCGACACCATCAATACCGGAATCTACGTGCTCGAGCCTTCGGTCATCGACGCGATTCCGGCCCACCGGCCCCACGACTTCGGCAAGGAGCTGTTCCCAGCCTTGCTCGGAGCGGGTCGCGCGCCGTATGGCTTCGTGGCCGCGGGGTACTGGCGTGATGTGGGAAACCTGGTGGAGTATCGGGTCGCGCACCTGGATCTTCTCCAGGGCAAGCTCAAGGTCGAGATCCCGGGGTCCCGAACAGGCTCCCCGACCGACCCGGTGTGGCTTGACGCGGATGCGCGCGTGGACCCGACGGCCCAGCTCGCGGCGGGTGTGGTCGTGGGGCGCGGCGCGAGCGTTGGGGCGCGCGCCCAGATCACGCGGTCGGTGCTCGGACCTGGAACGGTGATCGGCGAGGGCGTCGAGATCGACGGGAGCGTGCTCTGGGAAGGCGTGGAGGTCGGCCCCGGCGCGGTGCTGAAGGAAGCGACCGTCGGTCGCAGCGCCGTTATCCGGTCGCGCGCCTTCGTCGCCGAGGGTGTCGTGGTGGGAGACTTCTCCAAGATCGGCGAGCGGAGCGTGGTGAAGGCGAACGCGAAGGTCTGGCCGTACAAGGAAGTGGAGGACGGGGCCACGCTGGCGGTCAGCCTGGTGTGGGGCGAGCGGTGGTCGCGGTCGCTGTTTGGGCGCTACGGGATCACGGGCCTGGCCAACGTCGAGATCTCCCCCGAGTTCGCGTCCAAGCTCGGCGCCGCCTTCGGCGCGGCCCTCGGCAAGCGGCGGAGCGTGGTCACCAGCCGCGATCACCACAAGGCCTCCCGGATGATCAACCGCGCGCTCATGGCGGGACTGCTCTCCGTCGGAGTGGATGTCCAGGATCTGGGCGTGGCCCCGATCCCTGTGGTCCGCTATCAGATCCCGGCCCTCGGTCTGGCCGGTGGCACCCACGTGAGGCGGTCGCCGTACGACCCGGAGCTGATCGACATCAAGTTCTTCGACCACCGCGGGCTCGACTGCTCCCCCGAGCGCGAGAAGGCCATCGAGCGGCTCTTCTTCGGCGAAGACTTCTACCGGGCGCCCATGGACGACACCGGTGTGCTCTCGTTCCCGCACGCGGGGACCGAGCGCTACCAGGCGGGGATGCTGCGCACGGTGGACAAAGAGCCGATCCGCAAGGGCCGCTTCAAGATGGTCCTCGACTACGCCTTCGGGTCGGCCTCGGCCATCTTCCCGGCCATCCTCGGAGAGCTCGGCGTCGAGGTGATCTCGCTCAACGCGTACCTGGACGAATCGCGGATCACCAAGACGGCGGACGAGTTCCAGCGTTCCCTCGAGCAGCTCTCCAACATCGTCCGGACGCTGAGCGCCGACGTGGGCGTGCTCCTCGACACGGGTGGCGAGAAGGTCTTCCTCGTGGACGAGACGGGGCAGATCCTCTCGGGCGACCTCGCGCTGGCGCTGATCACGCTCCTGACCGTGCGCACCCACGAGCGCGGGACCATCGTCGTCCCGGTTACCGCCTCGCAGGTGATCGAGAAGCTCGCGGCCGAACACGGCTTCACCGTCCTCCGGTCGCCGTCGAGCCCCAAGGCTCTCACCGAGGCGGCGTTCCACGACGGAGTTCGGCTCGTGGGCGAGGAGCAAGGCGGCTTCATCTTCCCGGCCTTCCAGCCGGCCTTCGATGGCCTGGGATCCGTCGTCAGGCTGTTGGAGATGATGGCCCGGGTGGGGGTCCGGCTCAACGAGCTCGCGCGCGAGATCCCGGAGAGCCATCTGGTGCGGGGTGAGGTCCCGTGCCCCAACGAGTCGAAGGGGACGGTAATGCGGCGGCTCCTCGAGGAGGGCAAGGGACAGACGCTCGAGCTCGTGGAGGGCGTGCGGCTCCGGCTCGACGAGGCGTGGGTGGCGGCGATTCCCGACCCGGACCGCGGCTGTTTTCAGGTGATCGGGGAGTCGGCGGACCGGAACCGGGCGCGCGCGCTCGTGGAGGCCATGCGCGAGCGGATCGCCCTGTGGTGCCGGGAGGGCACGTGACGCTCAAGGCGCGCCTCGACCGCCTCCTGGTGGAACGTGGTCTGGTGAGGAGCCGCGAGGAGGCCGCACGGTTGATCCTGGCCGGGCTCGTGCGGGTCGCGGGGGAACGGGTGGACAAGGCCGGCCTCAGCGTGAGGGTGGAAGCCCCGATCGAGGTGCAGGTCGTGGCCGCCTTCGTGAGCCGGGGCGGGGAGAAGCTGCGGCACGCCCTCGACACCTTTGGGGTCTCGGTGGAGGGGCGCGTCTGCATGGACGTAGGGGCATCGACCGGGGGGTTCACCCACTGCCTGATCGAGCGCGGGGCGCGGCAGGTGTACGCGGTGGACGTCGGGACGGGGCAGCTGGACGAGCGCCTCCGCCGCGACCCGCGTGTCGTGGCCATGGAGAGGGTGAACGCACGCTACCTGATCCCTGGTGCATTTTCACCGCAACCGGACCTCGCGACCGTGGACGTCTCCTTCATTTCCCTCGAGAAGGTGCTTCCCGCCGTGTTCGCGTGCCTCGTGCCGCCTGGCGAGGTGATCGCGCTGGTGAAGCCGCAGTTCGAGGTCGGGCGTGGCCAGGTGCGCAAGGGCGGGGTCGTGCGGGACCCGCCCCAGCACCGGGCCGTGCTCGTCCGGCTGGCCCGCTTCGCGCTGCTCCGCCGCTGGCGCGTGCTCGGCGTAACTCCATCCCCGCTCAGAGGGCCCAAAGGGAATCGCGAATTCTTCTTCCACATGTCGCTCGGCGGGCGCACGCAACCCGAGCTGGAGGCGCTCATCACTCGAGTCGTTGCTGATGGAGGCACGCCGTGAAGCGGGTCGGGATCGTCGCCAAGCCGGACCGGCTCGAGGCTCGGGAGGTGGTCCCAGAGCTGGCCCGCTGGCTCCAGGCTCACGGCAAGCAGGCGCTGCTCGAAAAGGAGACCGCGGCGCTGGTGCCGACGGCGACGTCGGCTGTCGCCAAGTCGGACCTCCCCGGCCAGGTCGACGTGCTCGTGGTCCTGGGCGGCGACGGCACCCTTCTCTCGGTCGCGCGGCTCGTGGGCGACCTCGGGGTCCCGATCCTCGGCGTGAACCTTGGGGGCCTCGGCTTCCTCACCGCCACGACCCTGGACGAGCTGTACCCGGCCCTGGAGGCGCTCTTCGCCGGGCGGATGCGTACCGAGGAGCGCATCATGCTTGCCGCGCGCGTCCTCCGCCAGGGCGCCTGGTCGCCCGAATACGTCGCCCTCAACGACGTCGTGATCACCAAGTCAGCCATGAGCCGAATCATCGACCTCGCCGTGGCGGTCGAGGGGCAGGCGGCCACCGACTACCGGGCGGACGGGCTGATCATCTCGACGCCGACGGGGTCCACGGCCTACGGCCTCTCGGCGGGTGGCCCGATTGTCTATCCCAGCATGGACGCCGTGGCCCTGACCCCGATCTGCTCGCACACGCTGACCAACCGCCCGATCGTGCTCCCCGCGAACCTCCGGATCGAGGTCACGCTGCTGACCGAGAACCAGGAGGTGATGCTCACGCTGGACGGGCAGGTCGGGTACGCCCTCGCGGCGCGGGACACGGTCGAGATCCGCCGCGCCGCGTCTCGGATCCGGCTGGTCCGCTTCCCCGAGAAGCATTTTTTTTCGGTTCTCCGCACCAAGCTCAAGTGGGGCGAGCGCTAGTTGCTCCGTGAGCTGAGGATCAAGAACCTCGCCGTGATCGAGGCGGTCACGGTGCCGTTCGCCCCGGGCCTCAATATCCTCACCGGCGAGACCGGGGCGGGCAAGTCCATCCTCCTCGATGCCCTGCTCCTCCTTTTCGGCGCCCGGGCGCATCCCGACCTGATCCGTTCGGATGCAGACGGTGCAACCGTGGAAGCCGTCTTCGATGCGGCGCCCGACGGTTCGGTCCCCGCGCTCCTCGAGGAAGCCGGGCTCGGGGCCGAGGACGGGCTTCTCATCGTGCGGCGGGAACTGGCCCGCTCGAGCCGGAGCCGCGCGTTCGTCAACGACTCGCCTGTCACCCTCGGATTGCTGGAACGGCTGGGCGACCACCTCGTGGAAATCCACGGCCAGCACGCTCACCAGCGCCTCATGGAGCCGGCCCGTCAACTCGAGCTCCTCGACCGGTTCGCGGAGGCCGACGAGCTCCGGGGCCGGGTCGACGCCCTGGTCCGCGAGTGGCAGGAGGCCCGAGCCGCGCTGGCGCAGCTCCGCGTCTCGGAGCGCGACCGAGCGCAGCAGGAAGACCTCTTCCGCTTCCAGCTCTCCGAGATCGAGGCCGCCCGGATCAAGCCCGGCGAGGAGGAGGCGCTCAAGAGCGAACGCCGCCGCCTCCAGCACGCCGAGCGACTCGCCGAAGGGCTGAACCGCGTGATGGCGCATCTCTACGACGATCCCCAGTCGGCGACGACCGGGCTGGCCCGCGCCGCGCAGCTCCTGGGCGAGCTGGCGCGGATCGATCCCGAGCTGGCCGCGCCGCTCCCGATGCTCGAGACCTCCCAGCTCCACCTCGACGAGGCGCTGGCGCAGCTCCGGCCGCTGCGCGACCGCGTGGTCTTCGACCCCGAGCGCCTGGAGGAGATCGACGCGCGGCTCGACGTGCTGGCCAAGCTCAAGCGCAAGTATGGCGACAGCGGAGAGGCGATCCTCGCCTACCGGGACCGGATTCGCGCCGACCTTGAGCGCCTCGAGCACCACGAGGAAGTCCTGGCCACGGGCGAGGCCGGGCTCGCGAAGCTGGCCGAGGTAGCGGGGCAGGAGGCCCTCGGACTTTCCGAGCTGCGCCGGGACGCCGCGGCGCGCCTCGAGCGGTTGATCCAGCGCGAGCTGCGCGCCGTCGGGATGGAGAAGGCGCGCTTCGCGATCGTGCTCCGCCGCGAAGCGGCGGCGCCCGACCAGCTCACCGCCGGGCCCGAGGGCTGGCGCGTGGCCGCGCGCGGTGTCGACCACGCGGAGTTTCAGCTCTCGCCCAACCCGGGGGAAGAGCTGAAGCCCCTGGCCCGCGTGGCGTCGGGGGGCGAGCTGTCGCGCACCATGCTGGGCCTCACCGTCATCCTGGCCGAGGCCGACCGGATCCCGGTCATGATCTTCGACGAGGTGGACGCGGGGATCGGGGGTCGGGTGGCCGACCAAGTCGGGCAGAAGCTGGCGCTGGTGGCCCGCCACCGCCAGGTGCTCTGCGTGACGCACCTCTCCCAGATCGCCGCCTACGCGAGCCACCACCTCAGGGTCGAGAAGCTGGTGCGCGGGGGCAGGACGCGGACGCGGGTGGAGGTTCTCGACGAGGCCGCGCGTGTGGAGGAGCTGGCACGGATGCTCGGGGGTGAGCAGGTGACGACGACGGCACGCCGGCACGCGCGGGAGCTGTTCGCGGCGGCGCGGAGCGCCGTCTCCCGCTGAGGCATTTCCCGCTTGACAGGGCCTTAGCCCGTTCCTATACTACCTGGCGATTTTTTCACCGTTTGACGAAGAGGAGGAAAGCGACGCATGGGGAAGGTGGGGAAGGTCAAGTGGTTCAGCGACGCGAAAGGCTATGGGTTCATCGAGCAGGAGGAGGGTGAGGACGTCTTCGTTCATTACTCCGCCATCCAGGGTGAGGGCTTCAAGACCCTCTCCGAAGGGCAACGGGTCGAGTTCGAGTTCACGCAGGGCCCGAAGGGCCTTCAGGCGACCAAAGTCGTGAAGATGTGACCGGACGCGAGTCTGACACCCCCCGGCCGCGCGCGCGGCCGGGGGTTTTGTTTTCTTCGCCTTGGAGTGGTGTAGAATGAGGGCTTGAGATGCTGGCCCGGGTCCTCCGGTCACTCTTCGGCACCAAACACGAGCGGGACATTCGGCGGATGCGTCCGCTCGTCGACGCCATCAACGCCCTGGAGCCGTCGCTGCACCCGCTTTCCGATGCGGCGCTCCGCGCCAACACCGGGGAGTTCAGGAAGCGGGTTGCCGACGGCGAGGGACTGGACGACCTGCTCGCCGAGGCCTTCGCCGTGTGCCGGGAGGTGGCGCGGCGCAGCGTCGGCATGCGTCACTTCGACGTCCAGCTCCTGGGGGGGATGGTCCTCCACGCGGGGAAGATCGCCGAGATGGCGACCGGCGAGGGAAAGACCCTCGTGGCCACGCTCGCGGCGTACCTGAACGCGCTCACGGGCCGCGGGGTCCACATCGTCACGGTCAACGACTACCTGGCGCGCCGTGACTGCCAGTGGATGGGGCCCATCTACCACGCCCTCGGGCTTTCGGTCGCGGCGATCCAACACGAGGCATCCTTCCTCTACGACCCGACGTACCCTTCCAAGGACGTTCGGCTCGCCAACCTGCACCCCTGTTCGCGCCGAGAGGCGTACCTGGCGGACATCACGTACGGGACCAACAACGAGTTCGGCTTCGACTACCTCCGGGACAACATGCGCTTCTCGCTGGAGGAGCTGGTCCAGCGGGAGCTGCACTACGCGATCGTGGACGAGGTGGACTCGATCCTCATTGACGAGGCACGGACCCCGCTGATCATCTCCGGGCCTGCGGAAGAGTCCACGGACAAGTACTTCAAGATCGACCGGACCATCCCGAAGCTCAAGCGGGCGGCGACGATCGTCGAGGGCAAGCTGTCGGAGATCGAGGCGGTGAAGGTCGGGGACTACATCGTGGACGAGAAGTCCAAGGCCGTCACGCTCACCGAGCAGGGGATCGCCCATTGCGAGCAGCTCCTCGGGGTCGACAACCTGTACGACCCGATCCACATGGAGACCCTCCACCACATCCACCAGGCCCTCCGAGCGCACACGCTGTTCAAGAAGGACGTCGATTACGTGACCAAGGACGGCCAGGTGGTGATCGTGGACGAGTTCACGGGTCGGCTGATGC
>JACQWB010000203.1 GCA_016209385.1 Candidatus Rokuibacteriota bacterium | reverse complement strand
GCGTGAACATCGAGCCCCACAAATCGTGTACTCTTCATAGTCGACCGGCTCCTTTCGTACGTAGCTCTACGCTACGGGTTTACTCCGATCGTAGCGTAACCTACGCTTTGCGATCGGAGCCGGTCATTCCATTGTGACTAGAGCATGGACTGTAACCAGGCCAGAGATCAGTTCCTGGCCATGCTTCCCGCGGGGGAAGGGGTTTCATGGCCTGAACCCTTTGCTCGGCACCTGGAGGGCTGCGAGGCCTGCCGGGCGGAGCTGGAGGCCCTGGGCCGGACCTGGGCGCTTTTAGGGCGCTGGCCAGAGGCCTCACCCGGAGAGGAGGTGAGACGGCGCCTCGTCCGGAGCGCTCGGCGCCAGCTCCTCAGGGAGTCGGTCCTGACTGCCAGCGGATGGACGCCGGCGGTCCTGGCCGCAGCCATTGGGGTCGGCCTTTCGCTCGCGCTGTCTTTGCTGGTCCCATACTCCGTTCTCGTCTCATTGTGCCGCCAGGCGCTACAGGTCTCCGACCCGCACGCCGCTCCGTACCTGCTGGCCGGCATCATGTACGGGGTGCCGCTCGCTCTGGGCGCCTGGAGTGTCCGGAGGCAGTTGCGGGGCGGTACCCTGATCGGGAGCCTGGAGGCGAGCCTTCTCTTCTTCGTGATCCTCGCGCCCTACGTGATCGCCCAATGCCGGGAGTTCGCTCCGGCCCTCCAGGTCGCGTTCGTCTCCGGGCTGGGGGGCGGGGCCGTGCTCTCAAGCCTGGCAGGGCTCTGGATTCCCCGCATGGCTCCGCTCGCGAGGCTTCGTCCCTGAACAGGAGGTTTCAAGTGTGGGTGCGCAGCCGACACCGCCTGCGCCGCCGTCGCGCTAGGTGACCGCCATGGTTGCAGCCGTGGTCCTGGCTCTCCTACTTACGGCCGTCGGCCCGGCAGCGGCAGAGGTCCGCGATCATACGCTCACGCTCGACGGGCCGCTCTGTTACGGCTGCGTCCCGCGGATTCATGCAGCCCTCGAGGGGCGCCCTGGTGTTCACCGCGTCAAGGTTGACATCGAGAGGGGAGCAGTCAGCGTCTCATATGACGACGACGTGACGTTGCCGGAACGGCTCGCCGAATACCTGAAGGCGGCGGGCTTTCCGACGAACGGTCGAGACCCTTGCCGGGGCTGGCGGCGATGGGTCGGACGCTGTTGAAGCGACGGCTTATGACATGAACGTCCAAGGGAGGAAATCACGAGTGTTTTCAAGAGCGATGGCCGGGTGGGCAGGCATTCTGTGCCTCATCGTCCTCATCGGAACGAGCGCCGTCACTTCCGGCGCCTCCCCCGAAGCCATGAAGGCGCTGGGGATTCTCGAGCCGCGCGAACGCACCGCTGCTCCGAACGTGACCCTCCCCACGCTTCAAGGGAAGCCGTTCTCCTTCGTTGACCTCAAGGGCAAAGTGGTCCTCGTGAACTTCTGGGCCACCTGGTGTCTGCCCTGCCAGTGGGAGATGCCGCTGATGGACAAGCTCTACCAGGCCTACAGGGCCAGGGGGTTTGTCATCGCGGCGATCTCGCTGGACCAGGAAGGGGCTGCTGTCGTGGAGCCGTTTGTCAGGGAGAGGAAGCTCACATACCCGGTGCTCCTGGACCCCTCGCTGAAGGCCGCGCTCCAGTTCGGGGTCCGCGGGGTCCCCGCCACTTTCCTGATCGGTCCAGACGGCTTCATCAAAGGCATCACGTATGGGCCCAAGGAGTGGGATGGCCCTGAGGCCCGGGCGCTGATCGAGTCGCTGCTCAGGACGGGGAAGGGGTCAAAGGGCTAGAATCCAGACAGGAGGTGCGGTGAGGGAAAAGCTCTTTGGCCTTGGGGCGGTGCTGGGGGCGTTCGGAGCGGGCCTTTGCTGCCTGGGCCCGGCTCTTTTCAGCCTGCTGGCCTCAGCACCGTGACCAGCCTCACATTGATCCGCTACGTGGTGCCATACCGCGACTGGCTCTTCGGCTTCACGTTCCTGGCCCTCCTGGGCGGCTACCTCCTAGCCTGGCGCCGGTGGCGGAAGATGTCGTGGTGGGACTGGGCGATGCTCGGGGGATCTACGCTCGCGGTAGTCGGCTTCCTCTGGTATACGATGTCGGTGGAAGGTCTGCCGCGCTGGCTCTGGCGCTGAGAGACAGGGATGTTCGGGACGATTAACAAGCTAGGGGTTCTCGGGACGGTGGTGACCACCGTGATGAACGCCGGCTGCTGTGCTGGCGCGGTGGTCGGGCCGCTCGCGGGGCTGTTTTTCGCAGGGGGCTACCTCTATCGGGTGCCGGCTGACTGGCAACTGCCTCTCCTCTATGGAACGCTGGCGGTGACGTTCACGGGCTTCGGGCTCGCGTGGCGACGGCACCGGCGGTTGGCTCCTGTACTACTGGTCCTCCCTGGCGCGGTAGCCATCCTGTACCCCTTGCACCAGGCCCTGGACGTGTCCACGCTGAAGGTTCTCATGTGGGTCGGGTTTGGCCTGCTCCTGGCGGCAGCGGCATGGGACACTTGGCTGTCCTTGCGGGCTCGGAGCTGTCGCCCGACTCTGTCACGGCCCGAGGGCTCTCAATGACGACACCAGCCGAACCCGGTCCCGATCAAGCGCCGCCGGCGTCACTGAAGGGCTACGTTCTCCTCGGACTGGCCGTCGTGACCTGCCCCTGCCACCTGCCCATCCTCTTGCTGGTCCTCGCCGGAACCGGCCTGGCCGGAGCGCTGAGCCAGTACTTTGGGCTTGCCTTTCTGACGCTGAGCGTGATTTTCATAGTATCGCTCGTCTTCGGGCTCAAGGCTCTGAAAGGCGGCGAGCACAGGAGGACCTAATGGCGAAGGAAGTCATTGTCTACACCCAACCCGGCTGAGCGAGCTGCGAGCGAGAGAAAGAGTTTCTTTCTCAAAAGGGAGTTTCGTTCACAGCCAAGAACATCCGTGACGACCCCACGGCGCTGGAGGAGCTGTTGAAGCTCGGCCAGCGGGCAACGCCCGTCACCCTGATCGATAGCGAGGTCGTGGTCGGGTTTGACCGCGGGAAGCTCGAGCGCCTATTGGGCCTGTCCTAACCCATTGAGAGAGCACACGGCATGCCGAAGGTCTTGTGCGCAGGCTGAGGGCAGGAGATCGAGATCCCGGTAGGGATCAAAAGCGGGGCCCTCTTCGACTGCCCGAACTGAGCAGGGCTCACGCTCCGGGCGAGCGAGAAAGCCGGCGTCTGGACGGTAACCGAGGTGAAGAAGGCGAGCTGCGCGGTCGGGGACGACGTCGTGATCCTGCCGGACGACGTCAAGCCCGGAGACATCGTCGAGTGCCACGGCATCCGGCAGCGCGTCACCTACGAGTTCGGCGCCTACGCCCTTGAGAAGGTGGAGGGAAGCGCTCCGAGGTCTTACTGATGAAAGCGGTAGCCAAGGTGATCCGCGGAGTGGGGGCTGCCATCCGGCATCGGCCCAAAGTCTCATGAAGAAGACAGGATGCCGGCTGGGTCTTCGATGCATCACCGACGCGACGCGGGCCAAGCCGGAGCGAGGAGCACGATGAGAGAACTGTGGCAGGCCTTCCGGTCGCTCAAGATCTGGCGGATCGCGCGGGACTTCCTCTGGGGGCTCGCGTTCCTGGAGACCTACAGGGAGATCCAGAAGGAAAAGCGCCAGATCGAGAACCTCATGAACATCGTCATTCTCGGCGAGTTTCTAGGGCTGCCGCTCATGAACTCCACAATCGCCCTCCGGATGCTCCCCTATCTCTTCCCCCACCTCCACGACTGGCGCCGCAAGCTGCTCACTGAGCGCGACATCACGGACGACCTCCCAGACATCCACTGACCCTATCCCGCGGCAGGCTTTGCCCTGTTGCGGGGGTTGCAGGCCGAGGGGGCAGCAGACCGTTGCCTGCCCAGATCTCGCGGTCTCCCGTCGCGCCTAGCGTCTGAACGCGACTCGCGGAGCATCCTCCTACCGGGTCGACGACGAAATAGCCGGGAAAATCCAGGCCGCGTTGAGCCGCGACTCTTCCAGCAAGAAGTTCCCAACCAAACATGCACCACGCGCGGAATTGTTAATGGAACGAGAGCTCGTCTGGGGCGGTGGTGTGATGGGCGTCACGAAAGCCGCGGCAAGTGTCTTGGGCCTTCTTCTCGCTATCGGCATCCTGGTGAGTGCGCTGAGCTGGATGGTCGGCGGCCGGGGACCGGTAGGGGGCCCGGGCGGGTGGGGTGGGTCGACGCCGGTCGAGCTTCAGCCGTGCCCTGAGACCTGCCTTGTCCCTTGAGGGCGGCGGCGATGAACAGATTGCTTGATAGCGAGCGACGGCTCCAGCGGGAGGTCACGCCAAAGCCTGCCAACCTTTTGCCGCGCCGGCACGGATAAATGAACGAAGGAGGTGAGTCCCATGAAGCTTATCGTTTCGACGGTACTCGCCCTTTTGCTGGCCGCGGGGGCGGTGGAGGCGGCGGTGACGACCTTCGATCGCCCAAATCCCATCGAGAGGCCTCCTCAGGCCCCGGTCACAGAACCGTCCCCACAAGCCCCGTAACAGAACCTGAAAATGACAAGGACGGGCGCCCTGGCGTCTTGCCGGGGCGCCAGTGGGGGCCGGCTCGAACTTTTCACCCACAATCGAGGCGGATATTTAGAAAGGTTGCCTACCTCCGATCACGCGAGGCGCGTAGATCCGAGAGAAAAGTGGCTGACGACCGAGAGCTGATGGCGAGGGTCAGGGAGCGCGATGAAAGCGCCCTGGAGATCCTCTTCACGCGCTGGGAAGGCCCGCTCTTCGCGTTCTTCTACCGGCTGGGGTGCCCGCCGAGCTGGGTCGAGGACCTGACTGAGGAAGTCCTGGTGACGGTGTACCGGCGGCGGCAGCGGTACGACCTCGACCGTCCCTTCGCGCCGTGGCTCTACGGGATCGCCCGCCTCGTCTGGAAGGACCACCTTCGCCATCGCGGGCGCGAAATCACGCACGCGGTGCCGCTGGAGGCTGCTGCGCAGCTACCCGCGAGCGACCTCGGGCCATCAGCTACGGCCGAGAAAGTGGAAGAGGCGGAGGGAATCCGTCGGGCCATCCAGCAGCTTCCGGAAGAGCAGAGGGAGGCCTTCGTCCTCCGACACTATCACGGTCTCAGCTACGAAGAGATCGCTGAGGCCCTTCAAGTCCCGCTTGGGACGGTCAAATGGCGGATTCACGAGGCCGTGCGACGCCTCGAAGCGTCGCTCGTGGTCTCGCGGAGAGAAGGAGGGTAGGGAATGCGTTGTTCAGAGGTGCAGGCCTTGCTGGTTGACCTCCTGTACGAGGAGCTGGGTGCCGAGGAGCGCTCCCGGCTCCTGGCCCACCTAGAGGGATGCGGTGGGTGCGCGGAGCGATGGAGCCGCCTTCGGGCGCTCTCCTCGGCTGCTGACCGGTGGACGGCGCCTCCCCTCCCTCGGGGGATCGCAGAGCGGGCGCTGGCGCGGGTCGCCAGCGAGCGGGTCCGCGAAACCAGGCGCAAGTGGCCAGAGGTCTCTCCAGCCCACATTTTGCCTCGCGTCTTGCTGGGGGCCGGAGCGGCTCTCGTCTCGCTGCTTCTGGTTCTCGGCACGATTGAGGGGCAGCTGGCACCCTTGGTTATCGGAGCCTTCGGCGTGGTTTGGACCGTGCTCTACGCGGGCTTCTTCCTCACGGCTTCCCACGGGAGACTCCGGCCGGTCGCGTGGGCGGCCCTGACCGGGGCGGGCATCGCGCTCATTCTCGTCCCGCCTCTCTCGATCCCAACCGTGGTGGAATGGTGCGCGCGGGTGATCCGGGCGGCTCCGGACTCGATCTCCTTCGCCTTGGTGCTTGTTCTCTTTGCCGCCGGTTACACGGCCGGCCCTCTGCTGGTGGGCGGGCTGGCGTTCGGCCGTCCGAGGCAGGGCCAGCGGGTCACCGACGGGGCGATGCTTTCGATGCTCTACGCCCTGCTGATCGCACCTGCCGTCTACCTCCAGTGCCTGCCGCTTCCCCTCCCCGTCACCGCGCTCTGGATGGCAGGGGCCATCCTGGGTGCGGGGCTGGCGGGCCCGCTGAGCCTTCGCCTTGCCGAATGGCGGGTGGGAACCGCCTAGAGGGCAACCCCGCTTAGCCCTTCCGTCCACCGCGGACAGCCCTCCCCGGGCCCCGGCCACAGAGCGGCCCCCCACAAGCCCCGTAACTCCTGCTGAAACCGCCAAAAAGCGGCACCCTGCCCATCCCCGGGGCGCCGGCGCGAGGCGGCTCAAACTTTTTGACCATTTTCGGCGGATATAGGTTCTAGCAGGCGACATCGAGCCGCGTCGAGCGAGGAGGTGGTTCGCATGCTTCACAAAAGCACCAGCTAAAGGTGAATCCGCCCATGCGGCAGCGTGAATGACGCTTGAGAAGTCAGGGCACGCACGACGACAGAGAGGTTCACCAACGACATGAGGAGGCGGCGATGAGACGGTATTTGGTGTTAGCTCTTGCTGTGCTCACCCTCCTTGGGCTGCTTTCCCCACCCGCCCTGGCCCAGGCCCCGGCCCCGAAGGTCACGATCAACGGCCTTCTGGACTTTGTCACGCAGTGGGATAAGAACCTGCAGGACGGAGACACGACCAACCGCGAAACGGAGTGGTGGTCCCGCCAGCGCGGTCGCTTCGATTTCAAGGGCGAGGTCGGAAAGGGCAACGTCGTGTGGGGCGTCGAGATGGACTTCGCGAACGGTAACACGCCGCGGGCCCACGGGGGCACGAGCGCGGGCTTCGACCTCGACACCGACGTGGCGGGAGTTATCGAGACGAAGTGGCTCTACCTCGAGTTCCCGCTGACGGGACCGGGGTCGATCCTGCCCTTCATCCAGGTCCCGACCATCGCCCGCGGGGGCGGCCAGCCATTCAGGAACCATGACTTTAAGCTCGGCATGCTGGCCTCGGTCGGGGACTTCGGGGGCTTGAACCTCGTGACGACCTTTTCCCCGGAGATCAGGAACATCTTTACTTTCGCCCAGATCGAGGAACTGAACTCGGGACGCGAGGGCGGGTTCACCAGCAACCGGGATAGCTGGGCGATCATCGATAGCCTCGAGGTCACGCCCTGGAAGGGGTTCACGGTCAAGCCCACCGTCTCCTACGCGGAGTTTGGAGGCAACAACCAGGGGAGTGCCAGCCTTGGGACGACTCCGCGAGGCGGGTTTAACGTCGGCGCGGACCGCCTCTGGCGGGCTACCGTTGGCGGCGACCTCGAATGGAAGTCCGGGCCGTGGCTGCTGGAGCCGACGTTCCACTACCAGTTCGGCGAGCAGCGGCTTCCAGTTGCCACTCGGGCCGCCACCGGTGAAACTGAAGCGGATATCAGGGCCTGGATCGTGGACATCATCGGCGGCTGGCGCTCGGGTCCCCTGAACCTCCAGGCCCGCTTTACCTACACGTCCGGCAACGACGCTGACGAATGCGTCCAGACGATTGCGGGCGTGTGCAGAGGCGGGAGCGACATCAACTACTACGAACCCATCAATCCCGGGTTCGGCTACTACGCGCTCTGGACCGAGATCTGGACGGGCGTCTTCGAGTACCTCAACGCCGGCCCCTCGGGCGCGAGCCGGGGGCGGGAGCGCTCGATCGGCTTTGACAAGTATGGCCTGATTGCCGGTGGGGTGAAGGCGACGTACTCCCTGACCCCTGCGTTCTCGCTGTTCGGGATCGTTCAACCGAGCTGGACGGCCGAGAAGGTTGACACCAACGGAGCCGTCACCGCAAACGGGATCACCCCCGCCGATGCAAAGGGAGACGATAGGTACCTCGGCACGGAGATTGACGTCGGTATCAACTGGAGTTTCGCGCCGAGAACGACCCTCGGTGTGGTATACGGTCACCTCTTCGCCGGCGAGGCGCTCAATCAGTGTATCCCGGCGAGCGCTTCTTGCGCCCGGCCACGGGACGCCAAGGATATAGATACGGTCGCTGCGCGCGTCCGCTTCACGTTCTAACGAATCGCCGGTAGCTGGGGAGGCATCGCAGGGGTACACTCGATCGCAATGGTGAGGTGGGCCAGGGTGTTGCTGCTGGCCGGGGCGTGCGTCTTGGCGTGCCCGTTGGCGGCCGCGGCCGTCGAGTACCGGCTCCGGGTCGCAAGCCTCTACGAAGAGGCCTTCTATGCGCTCCTTGGGGCCGACGGAACGCGGCGGGAGGGACCCGTACAAGGCCCGCCCCGGCTCATCGAAGCCCTGGACAGGGGGGAGGTGCCGGTCGCGGTCCTGCTCGGCGACCGCGAGGTCGTAGCCGCCCGTCCCGGGGTGGCGAGCGCGTTCGGGGCGGTTCGTGTGCGGGCGGAGAGCGTGCAAGAGCGCGAGGATAAAATCGGGTGGAGCGAGCTGCGCTGGCAAGGGAAGCCGGGAGAGCAAAGCGTCTGGGTGATCGCCCCGTCCACCCCCTGGTTTACCGAGGTCCGTGACGTGGCCCTGAAAGGGGCCGGGCAGCTGATCCGCGTGATTCCCCACCGGATGGCATTGTCCCGGTCCCCGGCACCGGCCCTCGGAATCCCGCTCGCGTTTGTCGAGGCGCGCGAGGGGGACCCCGCGCTCTGGCGGAAGTATCTCGCGCCCGTCCTCGACCTGAGCGAGGGCGTCGGGGTGGTCGTGGCCGTGAACCGCAGCTCAGGCTATGCGGACTACGTGTTCATCGTAGTCAGACACGCGCCGGTGCCGACGACGTACAGCGTCGTCCTGGCCTGGAAGCAGCGGCGCACGGAGATCGAAGCAGGTGGGAGGGAGGATGATCAGGAGCGCCGTTAGGGCGACAGCCTGGTTCGCGGCAGCACTGTTTTTCCTCGCCGGCGCCACCGGCTTGGCGCGCGGCCAGGCGGAGCCTCTCCCGTTCAAGCTGCTGGCCGAACAGCTCGTGGCCCTTTTCCCGGAGGTGGTGGCCGACGTAGTCGAGGTCCAGGGAGGAAAGGTCACGATTTCTGTCGGCCGGCGCGGAGGGCTCCAGCCGGGCGTGCAGATGGTGCTGTTTCGCGAGGGGCGTGAGCTGCGGCACCCGAAGAGCGGGGAGGTTCTGGGACGAGTGGAGGAGCAGCGCGGCCGGGTCGTGGTTGACGAGACGTTTGACACCTACTCGACGGCGAGCGTGATCGAGGGAAGCGGGGCGCGGCCAGGGGACAAGGTGCGCGTGTCAGCAGGGAAAATCAAGCTTACGGTTCTGAAGCTCGTGTCCGGCCTGAAAGAAGACCTCGCCGAAGCCGCCGTACGCGCGGTAGTCGAGGAGTTGGGACGCACCGGGCGGTTCCAGGTGGAGTTCGGGGACCGGGTGAGCGTCTGGCTGTCTCAGCGGGCGGTCACAGACCAGGAATTCCTCGCTGGCACCGGGGTTCGGGAGGCCCTGGAACGCTTCCGGATCGGTCATCTCCTGGTCCTGGGCTTTAGCAAGGTCGGGAAGCGACCGTACATGGAGGTCCGCCTGTTTTCCGGTCTCCGTGCAGAATCGGTGCTGACCACGTCGCTCTTTGTTCCGCCATCCGTGAAGCCGCCGGTGGCCCGTCAGTACTCCTCGACGGCTGACGCGAGGACCCCAGCTCCCCGGGCCCAGCAAGGCTCGCTCCTGGCGCGAATGCTCGGGTGGAACCGCGACCCCGGGACGTACTCCGCCGGAGCAGAGTCGATGCCGGTCCGCGAAGTGGCGCGCTTCGGCTTCGCGGTCCGGACCATGGACGTGGCCGTCGCCCCGGCGGACGGGATTGCGCGGCTGGTTCTTGCCGACGACGGGGGCAAGATTTTCCTCTACCGCCTCGTCGGCCAGACCCTGGAGCCCGAGTGGGCGTACGAGCGGCGCAGCATCGGTCGGATCCTGAGCCTCCAGCTCGCCGATCTGGACGGTGATGGGAGCCTGGAGGTCGTGGTCAACCGGCAGGATCCGGGGGTGGGGATGCTCTCGCAGGTGATCGCAGCACGAAACGGTCAGCCTGAACCGGTCGCCCAGGACATTCCGCTGATCCTCCTCGCGGTGGACGAGAAGGGCGAAGGGGTCAAGCGCGGGCTGTGGGGGCAAATGTACAGCCGCGACAAGATGTTTACGCCGGGACACGCCGAGCGGCTTGTGCTCAAGGATGGCGAACTAACCTCCGCCGGTCGGGTCCCTGTGCCCCATGCGTTCCGGGCGACGGGGGCGACGCTCTCGAACATCGCTGACAAAAGCCTCCGGGCGCTGGTCTTCGTGGACGCCGAGCAGCGGCTGCAGATCGCGGTCCACGGTGAGGAGCGGTGGCGATCCGCGATCGCAGTGGGTGGGGGCTACACGCTCGGCGAGATCCAGGAGGGCTTGTCCGGGATGATCACCTCTCGGTATTTCAAGATGGAGCCGTCCCCTGTCGCCGTAGACCTGGACCAGGACGGGGTGGAGGAGATCGTCGTCCCCGTGAACCAGGGGGAGAGTGGCCTTCTGGCGGTGGTCTTCCGCGGGCCGGCGGGCTATCGAATCCAGGTGGTGAACGCTGGCCTCCAGGGCGCGATTACGTCGATCGGTGTCGCCTCGTCGCGGGAGAACACGCCTTCGCTCGTCGCCTCACTCGTCAGGTTCACGGGAATCCTGCAGCGTTCTGGGGAGACGCAGATCATCATGACAATCCCGGAGTGACCGTCACATTGAGCTAGTGGTGGCCCGCTGCTCTTGACCGCCTCCTCTGGTGGGCTGCCACCGAGTCCGGGGCCCGGCTGGGCGGGCCGCGGCCCTGGACTCGGCTTAAACCGTCCCACCATCGGTCGCCGCGCGCTCCACCCAGGGCCCTGGGAAGGGCCTCACCTTTCACCTCAAACCGCCAGCTCCTCTGAAGCTCTCTGGGCGGACCGCCTCTCCGACCTGGCCAACCTTCGGCCAGCCTTGCTCGGATAGCTATTGAAGGGAGGTGAGTCCGATGAGACCCCTGATCGCGACGCTGGTCGGCCTGTTCCTGGCGGCGGGGATGGTGGGGGGGTGTGTGACGACCACCACCGAAAGGCCTTCCCATGAGGCTCAGGCGACAGAACGGCCCCCCCAGGCCCCGTAAGAGCGCCTGAAAACGACAAAAGCCGGCGGCCCGGGCTTTCGGCTGGGGCTGTCGCAGCGAGGCTCAAACTTTTTGATCACTTACCGCGGATATGTTTTTTAGCAGGCGATCATCGAGACCTCTTTTTCCGGGAGCGAGAGAAAACGGTGGCCGACGAGCGAGAGCTGATGGCCAGGGTCAAGGAGGGCGAGCAAAGTGCCCTGGAGCTGCTCTTTGCGCGCTGGGAGGGCCCGCTCTTCGCCTTCTTTTATCGGCTGGGCTGCCCGCCGAGCCGGGTGGAAGACCTCACCGAGGAGGTCCTGGTGACCATTTACCGGCGGCGGCACAGCTACGACTTGGGCCGTCCCTTCACGCCCTGGCTCTATGGTATCGCTCGTCTCGTCTGGAAGGACTACCTTCGCCACCACGGCCGTGAGGTCGCTCACACCGCGCTAATCGAGGCGGCTGAGCAAGTGCCGCCGACAGAGTCTGACCCTTCCGAGATGACCCAGCTTCGCGAGGAAGCCGACACCGTCCGGCGGGCGATCCAGGATCTGCCCGAGGAGCAGAGGGAGGCGATTCTCCTGAGACACTATCACGGCCTGAGCTACGAGGAGATCGCCGAGGCGCTTCAGATCCCCGTCGGAACGGTCAAATGGCGAATTCACGAGGCCGTGCGACGCCTCGATGCGCCGGTTGTGGTCGCACAGAGACAGGGAGACTAGGCGGATGCACTGTTCAGAGGTTCGTGCCTTGCTGGTTGACCTCCTTTATGAGGAGGCGGGTGCCGAGGAGCGCTCCAGGCTTCTGGCCCACCTGGAGGAGTGTGGCGAGTGCGGAGAGCGGTGGAGCCGCCTTCGGGCTCTCTCCGCAGCAGCCGACCGCTGGCCTGCGCCTCCCCTCCCTCGGGGGATCGCAGAGCGGGCGCTGGCGCGGGTCGCCAGCGAGCGGGTCCGCGAAACGAGACGGAAGTGGCCAGAGTTCTCTCCAGCGCAGATTTTGCCTCGCGTCTTGCTGGGGGCGGGAGCGGCCCTCGTCTCGCTGCTTCTGGTTCTCGGCACGATTGAGGGGCAGCTGGCACCCTTGGCTATCGGAGCCTTCGGCGTGGTCTGGACCGTGCTCTACGCGGGCTTCTTCCTCACGGCTTCCCACGGGAGACTCCGGCCGGTCGCGTGGTCGGCACTGACCGGAGCGGGCATCGCCCTCATTCTCGTCCCGCCTCTCTCGATCCCAACCGTGGTGGAATGGTGCGCGCGGGTGATCCGGGCGGCTCCGGACTCTGTCTCCTTTGCCTTGGTGCTTGTTCTCTTTGCGGCCGGTTACACGGCTGGCCCTCTGCTGGTGGGGGGCCTTGCGTTCGGCCGCCCGCGATCGGATCACGGGCTCGGGGACGGAGCGACGCTCGCGATCCTCTACGCCCTGCTGATCGCTCCTGCAGTCTACCTCCAGTGCCTGCCGCTTCCCCTCCACGTCACGGCGATCTGGATGGTGGGAGGGATCCTGGGCGCGGCGCTGGCGGGTCCCCTGAGCCTTCGGCTTGCCGAGTGGCGGGCTGCGCCTGTGTAACGCGTCACCGCAAACGGAGGATCGCCTCGTTCGTCAGGGGAGGGGGCGGATGATGATCGGAGCCGAAGGGAATGATGGAGCAGAGCGGCCGCGACTGACAGAACCGGATCTGACCGAGCTGTCCCGGTTGAGTCAACTCCGAATCCTGCAGAAGGGTCAGTCTCTGTTCCTCGCAGGTGAGCTGAGCCGGTGCGTCCTCGTCGTCAAGAGCGGGCGGCTGAAGCTCTCCCATATCTCCGCTGAGGGCAGGGAGCTGATTGTCTCCTTTCTCGATCCCGGGGATCTTCTCGTGATCCCCGGTGATCGCCTCGTCAAAGGCTCCGTGCCTCTCGTCGAAGGCCTCGGGGAAGCGGTGCTTTTGCTGGTGCCGCAGTCGGACTTCGAGGCGTTCCTCCGGGCTCGGCCGGCTTCGGGGCTCACGGTGATCCGGCAACTGGCCGACCGAGTCCGCGCGCTCGAGGCGCGGATCGACGAGATGGTCTTCAAGGACACTCGGGGCCGCCTGGCCACTACCCTTCTTCGGCTGGCCGAGGCCTACGGACACCGTGGCCTCGCCGGCGCGGTGGGAGTTGGCCTGCCGATCACCCAGCAGGACCTCGCTAACCTGATCGGCGCCAGCCGAGAGATGGTGAGCCATGCGCTCCTCCAGTGGAAACGGGAGGGCTGGATCGAGCTTCACAGGCGCTCCATCGTCATTCGCCGGACCGAGGCACTGGAATCTCAAGAATCGGGGCGATGAGTCGGGAGGGCGTAAACCGCTTGACGCGACACTGCTGAGGAGACCGCGGATGAGACGAGCCGGGCCCGTCGTGCTTCTTCTTGCGATGCTCGGAATTTTTCTCGGAACTGGTGCGGGTTATGGCCAAGCGCCTGTCGTCCAGCGGGAGCTGACCCTGGACGAGGTGATTGACATCGCCCTGGCCAAGAACCCCGGGCTGCGGGCCGCCGAGCGTGAGGCCGAGGCCGCGACAAAAGGGCACGAGGCCGCGCGAGGCCGGCTCTGGCCGTTTGCTGACGTCTTCGGCGACTGGCAGTACTCCGGCCCGGACGAGGAGAACAAGACCCGTCTCCTGGCCAACATCATGCGCATGCCCAAGCTCGGGCCGACGCTTGAGGATAACCGTAACGGTAGACGCGAGTTCGACCACAACCTCTACGGCCTGGGGCTTCGGGTGACCTACCCGCTCTACGTCGGCGGACGCATCGTGGCTGAGGTCGAAGCCAACCGCCTCCTGACCCTTCTCGCCCGCGAGCGGGTGGCTCAGACCGGCGACGAGCTGATCTTCAACCTGAGCAGCACGTTCTACAACATCCTGAGGCTTCAGGAGAACGTCAGGGCGACTGAGGCGAACGTTAAAGCCCTGGAAGAAGCTCAAAAAAATATATCGAGCCTCGTCGAGGTGGGCCGAGCCGCGCGAGTGGACCTTTTCAAGGTAAATACCCGCCTCGCCGCCGTGAGACAGGACCTGATCCGGGTCAGGAACGAGGTCGAGCTGGTGCATGCCATCCTCAAGACCCTCATGGGACTCGAGGTCACCGAGCCGATCACCGTCAAGGGGGCGCTGGGAACCGAGGCGATCCCCCTTGACCTCGTGCAGGACCTGAAGGAGAGCGAGAGCCGTCGCCCGGAGCTTCAGGCCCGGCGGCGGGCCGTTGAGGTCCAGGAGCAACAGGTGCAGATCGCCCGGGGGGCGCGGCTTCCGAGCGTAAATTTCAGGACCCAGTATGTCGGGGGAACTGGCGAGAGCGAGTTCGGGCAACCCATGGGGGATTTCCTCGTCGGGGTGAACGTCTCGATCCCCGTCTTCACCGGCGGCCTGCTCACGGCTCGGATCACTCAGGAAGAAGCTCGGCTGGCGCGGGCGCGGCAGGAGTTCGACAAGGCCAGGCTCGACATCCAGCTCGACGTGCAGACCGCTCACCTGCAGATCACCGAAGCTAGAGAGCGGATCGCGACGGCCCAGGCCGCCCTCGAAGAAGCCCGGGAAGCGCTCCGGATCGAACAGCTCAAGACCGAGGTCGGCCGAGGGATTGTCGAGGATCTCCTCGACGCCCAGGCGGCCGAGCTTCAGGCGGAGACCAACCACACCCGCGCTCTCGCCGACTACAACACCGCCCTGGTGGCCCGCAGGAAGGCCATCGGGCGGATCCGGGAGAGGTAGCCGTGCGCTGGGGGAGAGCCTACTGGGACTTCCGGGAGCCGGAGGAGCGCCGCGAGCGGCTCGGCGGGCTCCTCCAGGGATTCAAGACGCTCGTTTGGGATCGCCACCGCTGGGTGAGCCGCTGGGCGGTCACGCTCGTTCTTCTGGCGGTCATCTACTACACGACGACCGCAGCCGTGGCCTGGCTGACGGCGCCTCGGATCGAAATGACCATGAGCCCTCTCACAGGGCCGGTTGCCGTGGCCGCTGAGCCGGCTAAGGTCCAGCAGATTATGGACAAGGTGACCTACACCGGTTCCATCTCGCCCTACCAGGAAGTCACAGTCTATCCCCGCTGGGAAGGTTGGGTACAGGAGTTCAAGCTCTACGAAGGAGACCGGGTAGAGCAGGGGCAGGTCGTTGCCCGGCTGGACCGGGCCGAGATCGGGGCGGTCGTGGAGCAGGCGAGGTCCATGGTCGCCCAGGCCGAGGGAGAGGTCCGCCAGATGGAGGCCCAGCTTGCCCGGGCCAAAGTCGAGGTCGCCAAGGCGGCTGAGGAGCGCGCCCAGGCCGAGGCTGCCCTCAAGGAGGCCGAGGCCATGTTGAACGTTGCCCGGGCCGACCTGAAGGCTGCCCTTCCCGGGGTAGTCCAGGCCAAAGCCGAGCTCGATTACATCCGAGGGGAATTCAAGCGAGACGAAGTCCTGCTGGCTCGCGGCGCCATCGGGCAGGCCAGCTTCGACCAGCGACGCGCTCAGTACGTCACCGCCCAGGAGCGGGTGGCCCAGGCCGAGGCTCGCGTGGCTCAGATGGAGGCCCGCGTGACCTCCATGGAGGCCAAGATCGTCAGCGCGAAGGCTGGCATCAATCGAGCTATCGCCAATCAGCAGGCGGCTGAAAAGCATGTCCTCCACGCCGAGGCGGCGCTGGATTCTGCCCGGGCCAGGGTCGTCCAGGTTAAGGAAGAGTACGAACGGCGGAAGGTGGTCCTGGGCTACACGACCGTCGAGGCTCCAATCACCGGGCGGGTCGCCAAGCGCCATATCTACGCCGGGATCCTGGTCAAGCCCGGGATGCCCATCGTGGATCTGCAAGACCTCTCGCGCGCGCGAGTCCAGGCCAAGGTGGCGGAGAAAGACCTGGTCAAGGTGCGGGTGGGGACTGAGGCCGTCGTAACCTTCCCGGCCCTGCCTGAGGGCCGCAACAGGGTCAACGCCAGGGTCACCACCATCTTTCCCCAGCTCGATCCCGTCACCCGCACCACCACGATCGAGATGGTCGTCCCCAACCCCGGGGAGCTGATCAAGACCGACATGTACGCCGTCGTGGACCTGATCCTGGAGCGGAAGCCGAAGGCCGTGACCATCCCGCGACTGGCCGTTGAGCGGGATCAGCAGGGCCAGCCGAAGGTCTTCGTGACGGACGGCGTTTCTGCCATGTTAAAGCCGGTGAAGCTCGGGATCGCCTCCGGAGACCGGATCGAGATCCTGGACGGAGTGAAAGAGGGAGAGATGGTGATCTTCAAGGGCCAGCGGGGGCTGGTCGAGGGCCAGCAGGTCAACATCGTGGCGGGGCTGTAAGGGGTTAGAGGCGGAGGGACAGCGATGCTCAAGCTTCTCCCCAAGTACTCGGTCGAGCACCCCATCGTCATGATCGCCGTCTTCCTGGCGCTCGTGGGTGGGGGGTTCCTGACCTACATCAACCTGCCCGTGGAGCTCCAGCCCTATGTGGACAGCCCATCCATCGGGATCATCATCCAGTACCCCGGCGTTTCGGCCGAGGACATGGAGGCCTACTTCACCCGCCCCATCGAGCAGAAGATGGGGGTCCTGAACGACAAGGAGTTCATCCGCTCCAACACCCAGGAAGGGCGGGCCGAGATCATCATCGGCTTCCCCTATTTCTCCGACATCAACAAGCACAAGGTGGCGGTCGAGACCCTCCTCAACAACATGCTCAACGAGCTGCCGCTCGACAAGGACAACACCACCAACCCCTGGGTTGTCCATGTGGATGCGCAGAACGTCCCCATCCTGGACCTCCACGTGACCCACGGCAGCTGGGACGACGTGACTCTCCGCGAGTTCGTGGCCAACCAGATGAGGAACCGCTTCGAGCAAGTTCCAGGCGTTCAGTCCGCGATCCCCTTCGGCGGCAAGCGCCGCCAGGTGACCGTGGAGGTGGACCGGACAAAACTGGAGGCCTATAACCTCGGCCTCCACGACATCAAGACGGCCCTGGAGCGCCAGCACCTCTCCCGCTCCGGCGGTCGGATGATCAACCCCGCTCAGGACACCCTCGTCCGGCTCGACCTCCGCTACCGAAACCCGGAGGAGCTGCGGGACATCCCCATCGGGAACTTCAAGGACCGGATCGTCTACCTCCGGGACGTGGCCGAGGTGAAAGACACCTACGCCGAGATCCGGTCGGGCTACCACTTCAACGGCCAGCCCGGTGTCCTCCTCACCATCGTGAAGGTGCCATGGAAGGGGGACCCCCAGGTCATCGACCCGGCCCTGAGGCTCGCCAAGGAGTTCGAGAAGAACAACCCGGGCCTCCGCATCGGGGTTGCCTACAACCGGAACGACTTCGTCTGGCGGATCATCGCCAACTCCTGGAAGGAGCTGTTCCTCGCGTTCTTTCTCACGTCCATCGTGCTCCTCATGTTCCTCAACACCATCACGCCCACGGTCATCGTCCTGATCCAGCTCCCGCTCATCGTGCTCGCCAGCTTCGTCTTCTGGAAACCCTGGGGCCTCACCATCAACACGCCGACCAACATGGCGCTGGTGTTCGTCCTGGGGCGGCTGGTGGACGACGCCGTCGTCATGATGGATGTCATTAACCGGCACCTCAAGAAGGGGAAGAGCCCGAAGCAGGCGGCAATCGACGGGGCCCAGGAGCTGACCTTCGCCGTCCTGGCCACCGGCTTCGCCTTCTGGCTCGTCCTCATCCCCAACCTCTTCCTCCAGGGAGCCATGGGGATCGGCTTCCGCGGCATGACAGCCCCCATGATCTTCGCCCACATGTTCTCTGCCTTCTTCGCCCTCACGATGAACCCGATGATGGCCGCCTACCTCTTCAAGCCCTACCAGGAGCGGCTGGCCAACCCTCTGGACCGGTTCTTCACCTGGCTCTTCCGCCCGTTCATCTGGCTCATTGAGAAGCTCGAGTGGCTCTACAGGCATGCCCTCGACTGGTCGCTGGACCACCGGGCCGTCATCATCGGGATCGCCGTGGCGTCCATTTACGCCGGCTGGAAGATCTGGCCGATGCTCGGCTGGGAGGGGATGCCGCTCCAGGACACCGGCCAGGCTGTCGGCGAGGTGGAGGCCTGGCCCGGCACCCCGTACCCCGAGACCGAGAAGGTCGTCTCGAGGATCGAGGAAGTCCTCATGCGCCAGCCCGAGGTCAAGCTGGTCTCCACCCAGATCGGCCAGGAGCCGGCCTTCGGGACCTACTTCTCCGGTTATGGCGTCCGCACCGTCAACAAGGCTCTCTTCAAGATCACCATGACCCATAAGGACGAGCGGGTCTGCCTCTTCTACGAGAAGTGGGAGTGGTTCGATCGGCTCACCCGCGCCTGCTCGAGCAAGACCAATCGGAGCGTCTGGGAGATCATGGACAGCGTCCAGCGGGAGGTCCTCCAGACGGTGCCGGGGATCCGGTCGCTCTGGCTCATGGAGATGGGCGCCACGCCGGTGAACACCGCCCGGAACCCTGTGGAGGTGGTCTTCAAGGGCGACGACCTAGAAACCCTCGCCAAAGTCGGCGATCAGGCGATCACGGTGGCGAACCGGGCCCCCGGGGTAGTCCAGCCCTTCACAAATTGGTCCCTCACCCTGCCGCAGTACAGGCTCGAAGTGGACCGGGCGCGGGCTCAGGAGCTGGGGCTGGCCGTCCCCCAGATCGCCATGCAGGCCTTCTACGCGACGCAGGGCGGGATGACCTCGGAGTTCTTCAAGCCCGAGGGGCTCGAGGGGACCGATCGCCACCAGCGCCTCCTGATCCGCTACAAGCCCGAGCAGCGGGCGACTCTGGAGGACCTGGAAAACGTCATCATCACTGCGCCCGGAGGCAAGCACGTGCGACTGAAAGAGGTGGCCAGGGTGGTCCCGAAGTACGGGACCGATTTCATCTATAAGGAAGATCTCCAGTACGCCCTCGCTGTCCTCGGGCAGTACCGCGACGTCGGGCTGAAGATGGCGACGGCAGGGATCCTCATGGGGGCCAAGACCTCGATCCCCCTGCCGCGGGGGTACACAGTCCAGCCCACCGGGATGATGCTCACGATGCTGGACAACATCTACCGCCTCTACGACGGCCTGGTCTTTGCCGTCTTCTTCGTCTTCATCGTCCTCCTCCTCCAGTCGGGCTCCATGGTCAGCACCCTGGCGATTATGTCGGACGTTCCCCTTCAGATCATGGGGGCGGTCTTCCTGCTCTACTTTCGCGGCTTCTTCTGGTC
>JACQWB010000202.1 GCA_016209385.1 Candidatus Rokuibacteriota bacterium | reverse complement strand
TGGCTCTCCTCGCCTGCGGCTCGTCGGCAGCCCCTCGGCTCGAACCACCATTCCTGGGGGAGGCCTCGGAGGGGGCCCGGGTACCCACGCCGAAGGCGTGGGTGTCCCCCTCCGATTGTCCTAGAGGCGGAGCTGGCTCGCGAGGTCGCGGAGGCTCTGGAGGTTGTGGGCAGGAGCGAAGCGGTCCAGGATGGGGAGCGCCGCGGCCATCCCCCGCGTCAGCGGCTGATAGGCGGGGTTGCCGAGGAGCGGGTTAAGCCAGAGCAGCTGGCCGGCCCGGCGCTTGATCTTCAGAAGCTCGCCGGCCAGAAGTTCCGGGTCGCCGGTGTCCCAGCCGTCGGAGAGCACCACGACGATCGTGTGGCGGTCCAGGAAGCGACTCCTCCACTCCCGGTTGAAATCGGCCAGGCACTCACCGATCCGCGTCCCGCCCGACCAGTCGCGGACGTCGCCGAGGCGGCGCAGGACCTGGCGGTACGATGCCCCCTTCAGGTAATCCGTGATGCGGGTGAGGCGCGTTGAGAACGTAAACGTCTCGACGCGTCCGAACACGTTCTGGAGGGCGTACAGAAACTGGAGGAGGAAGCGGCTGTACAGGTCCATGGAACCCGAGATGTCGCACAGCAGGACCAGGCGCACCTTGCGCCGCTTCCGCTCCTTCCGGCGGAGCTCGATCAGCTCGCCCCGGGTGAGATTGGCACGGATCGTCCGCCGGAGGTCCACGACGCCGCGCCGACGCGTCGGCCGGCGACGGCGGCTGATGCGCCGGGCGAGCCGGCGCGCGATCAGGACCGTCAGCCGCGCCAGCTCGTCGAGCTGGTCAGCCGGGAAGCCGGAGAAGTCCTGCTCCATCAGGTACTCGCGATCGCTCATCCCCGGCACGCCCAACGGCTCGCTCTCCGACGCCTCGTCCTCCCCGATCCACGCCTCCAGCGCCACCCCCTCCCGCTTCTGTCCCGCTACCCTGAGCGTCCCCGACGCGGAGGCTGGAGGCTCCGCCGGAGCCGTCGCCAGGAGCCCGTCCATCACGGGGACGGCTTCACGGTGCTCCTTCCAGAAAGCCTCGAAGCACCGGTCGAACGCGGGCTGCTCCTCGATCCGCGACATCAGCACCGACCGGAGCCCGAGGTACACCTCCGCGCGGTCGGCGAGATCCAGGCGCTCGAGCGCCCGCACGGCGTCGGTGGCCTCGCCAACCGTCACGGGCAGCCCGTGCCGGCGCAGGAGCCTGCAGAATGAGAGCGTGGCGGTCACGAGGTCGCGGGGCAGCGGGGGTGTGGACGTCAAGTCGAGTCGTTACCCTTCGAGCGGGAGAAACCGAGCCAGGCCCGAGCTTCCGAGCTCCTGCTTGAAGCGCTTCATGTCCTCGGCATCCTTGAGCACGCAGCCCAGGGTCTCGGCCACCAGGGTCTCGTCCAGATGGTCAGCGTGGAGCGTGATCAGAGCCTGAGCCCAGTCCAGGGTCTCCGCCACCCCAGGCACCTTCGAGAGGCGCGCCTGGCGAATCGTCTCCATGAACTTGGAGACCTGGCGGGCGAGCCGCGCGTTCATCTCCGGGATTTTGCGCTGGACGATGCGCACCTCTTTGTCGAACGACGGGTAGTCGATCCAGAGGTAGAGGCAGCGCCGGCGGAGGGCGTCGGACAGCTCCCGCGAGCGGTTCGAGGTGAGCACCACATAGGGCGGCTGGGTCGCCCGGATCGTGCCGATCTCGGGAATCGTCACCTGGAACTCTGAAAGCACCTCGAGGAGGAAGGCCTCGAATTCTTCGTCGCAGTTGTGCGTCACCACCTGATTTGTGACGAAGTACGGATGCCCTTCGAGCACGAAATCGTAGACGGTTTGACGAGCCTCAACCGCCTCAATCGATGTCACTTCGCCGAGAACGATTCCGCGGCCTACAAGGTCCTGAAGCTCCGGGAAATCAAACGCGCCAGCGACCCGCCGCAGTGACGAAACATTGGGCCGAATCCGGCCGGCAAGAACGTCATACACTGTCTGATGGGACGGAACCCCATGGAGGACCGTGCGTGCGCGAAGCAGGTTCAGGGTACTGATGACGCTGGTCCTCGGCAATGTCTCGGTCCGTGTGAACGCATGAGCTCGACAATTCTCGACGAGACTCTTCTTGGTAAGCGAGCAAAAGCCAACGGTCTCGGCGAAAGCACGAACATCTGAGATGGTCAGGGCAAAAAACGGGCCCGTGCCAAAATTCCGTGGGTGCCAGCGGCCCCTCGAAATGTGGCTGTCCACGCCGACGGAACTGAGCAAATGCTGGATCCCGACAAGCAAGTACACCGACGAAGACACCGCCGAGACCTGGTGATCGCTCACCCATCCTTCCCCGTCAAAAAATCCTCGCACGAAGGCCGCGCGTTTCTCCGCTGGAAGTGAGAACGCAAAGCTCGGAACGGTCCGGTCCCGGCTCCGGGCCATTCCAGCGCTCAGCACCCGTCGGAGAAATCGCCCGAGCGGAAGCGAGTGATAGGTCAGCTCATAGTTGCGGTGCGGCCCCTTTCGAATCCGGGGAAGATCGCCAAACGCTTCCTGGAACTTTTGCGCGTAGATTTCGAGGTTCCTTCTGTCTTTGTCCGCAATAGAGAGGCGGGCACTCGTGAAGCAACCATCAGCAACGATGTATCCGAGCAGCTCATAGAAGGGCACCGATTGGCGAACGCGAAGGCCCCGAGCGTGCTCAGGTCTGGCCATCTGGCCGTTCAGGCCCAACCCGGACGCGAGCTTCTCGAGTACCGCCGCTCGCAATGAACCCCGGCAGGACCGTGGTTGAATCACGTTACGCAGGTGAGTTCGGGATATTCCGATGGTCTCGGAAATCTGCGCATAAGTCTTCCCTGAGGCTTTGTACGTCGAGTGAAGCAGGCGCTTGCCTGCCTCCGTCAGCTTGACAATATTGTCGAAGAAGTCGAAGCGGAGTTCATCGGTCGGTGCAGGACGAAAGGCCTTGTACAGTGGCAACCGGTCGCCCACCTTCAATCCTGAGGCCTGAACCACCTCATACCCGGTATCCGAATACCGAACGAACCTGTGCTCCGGAGTGGCTTCAAGAAACCGGCCGCCGACCAGGACCCGGAGGATGCTCGAGGTCTCTCTAGGAATGACCTTCTTGACCCGGGCGCGAGTCACCCGAAACTCCTCGGGATCGAAGCTTAACAGCTCATCGCCAGGGCTGATTTCTTCGGCCGTCTTGACCCCCGCCGTGCTGACGATCAGGGTTCTGGCCGCGACGCATCGGTCTACCTCGTCGATCAACAGCACCGGGGCCTGGCCGTCCTGGGTGATGGCCTGGAGCAGGGGGCGCCTGAGCAGAAAAGGCTCGGAGAAGATCACCGCTTCTTTCTGCTCGAGCGTGTGGGCGGCGCTCTCTTCGAGCTTGATCCGGAGGAGCTGCTTCGGGTAGTTCCACTCGTAGAGCGCGCTGGCCTGGTCGAGCCCCTCGTAGCACTGGAGCCGGATCAGGTTGGTCCCCAGCACCCGCGCCAGCACCTTCGCCACCTCCGTCTTGCCGACCCCGGCGTGACCCTCGATCAGGAGCGGCTTCCGGAGGCTCATCGCAAGATGCACCGACGTCGCGATGGGAGCGTCGGTCACGTACTCCGCGGCTTCCATCAGCTCCTGGATTTTCCTGATCTCGTCGCGCATGGGCTCCTCGGCAGGGACGTGAACCACCCGTATAGTTTACACCCGCGCGTCCGGTGGGCGGAGGCGCTCGTATTCCCCCGGCGTGTCCAGGTCCGGCGGCATGTGGAGATCGAAGGCGACGAAGGCCAACCGGCCTGCGTCTCGTTCCAGCAGTCCGCGGGCCCCCCGGTCGCCGGTCAACTCCCGGAGCTCGGCGAAGACGCTCGAGGCGAAGAGGACCGGGTTCCCCTGAACCCCCCGGTACACGGGCGCCACGATCGGCTTTCCCGTCTGCCTGTAGGTCTGGAGAAGCTGGGGAATCACCTCTGGCGGAAGCGTGGGCTGGTCGCCGAGGGCAATCAGCACGGCCTGCACCCCGGGTCCGAGAGCAGCCACGCCGCAGGCGATGGACCTCCCCTGCCCCGTCTCGGGGGCGGGGTTCTGCACAAAGCGCACCGGCAGTTCGGACAGCGCCTGCCGGATCGCCGCGTCCTCCGGGCCAACGACGACGATCACCTCGTCGACGCCCCCGGCGCGGACCTGCTCGACCGCCCGCCGGATGACCGGCCTCCCACCCCAGTCCAGGAGGAGCTTCGACCGACCCATCCGGCGCGCGAGCCCTGCGGCCAGGACGATTCCGGCGATCATGCCGCCAGCGCCCGTACGTGGCGGGGGTCGCGCACACGCCCGATCAGAAGCCCCAGGGCGGTGGCGCCGAAGGCGGCGGCCGCTGCGAACACGAGCTCGAACCCCAGGGCATCCACCATCAGCCCCGCCGCCAGCGGCGCCGCGCACATGATCGGGCCCAACGACGTGTTCCCGAGACCCACGTAGGTCGGCTGCTCGTCCTCCGCCGGGGCGAACTCGAGAAGCACGGCGAGACCGGAGACGTGGATCGCCGCCACGTACACGCCCGCGAAGCCGAACACCGCGCCGAAGACCTCCGCCGATGGCGCAGCCATCGCAACCAGGTTGGCCACGGTCGCCGCGGCCACGCCCGCCATCAGGACAAGCCGGTGGCCGGCCCGGTCGGCGATCCAGCCGAACACGAGGTTTCCCACCGTCTGGCCCGCCAGGAGGATAGCTGTGAACACGCCGACCTGCGAGGTCGGAGCCCCGTGCGCCTGGAGCGCGTACACGGTGTAGAAGCCGCTCCCCATGACTCCCAGCACGCTGAACGCCCGCGCAATCAGGAACCAGGCCAGGTTCCGGTTCCGCCGGAGCAAGCCGGGGATGCGGGTGAGGTACGCTTTCAGGGGCACGGCCGGGGGTCGCGGCGCGGCGACGGCCTCGCGCGCGCAGGCCAGGGCGGCGTAGGAGCACCCCATGAAGAAGGCCGCGATCAGAAAGCAGAGCCCGTAGCTGGCCGGCGCCGGGAAGACGCTCAGGACGTGCGTTGTCGCGAAGCTGCCCGCGAACCCTCCCGCGCTGCCGAGGATGCTCGCCACCGCAAAGAACCGCCCCCGGAGGGTTGTCGGGATCGCCCGTCCCACGATGTCCATCCAGGCCGGCATGAGCGCTCCCCCCACGCCCGTGATCACGAGGAGCATCGTCAGGAGGAGACCGAGGGTGAACGCCGGCGCCGGCTCGGCGAGGAAGAACGCTGCCAGCGCGAGGAACAGGAAGGGGAGCCGCTCCCAGACCGTACAGCGGAGGACGAACGGGAGCTTCCGCGGGAGCGCCTCGGTGTATCCGGCGGCGAACAGCGACGGGAGGAACCAGCCGACGGTCATCACCGCCGGAATCGCGCCGATGACGACGTTCGGGGCCCCGAGGTGCACGGCGAACGCCGGCAGGATC
The DNA here is from genome assembly GCA_016209385.1 of Candidatus Rokuibacteriota bacterium. NCBI lineage: Bacteria > Candidatus Rokuibacteriota > Candidatus Rokuibacteriota bacterium. The sequence continues at coordinate 4,322 of JACQWB010000202.1, read as the reverse complement.
GTCGCCTGGGAGGCAAAGGACAGGCCGACGAGGAAAAGCCCCAGGTCGGCGCCCAGCGCCAGGAGGTTTCGGCGGAGGATCCGGTCCGCGAGCGGACCCTGGCCGCCTTCGGCGCGGGGCGCCGGCGGCGTGAGAGCCCCCCTAAAACTCATTGGCCAGGAATCTGTGCTCGAAATTCCTGGCCAATGATCGGGCCGCTGTCGCCGCCCGCGGTTATTTCCGCGCGCGCGCGACCGCGGCCTCGAGAGCGCGGCGACAGTACACCTTGAGGAGGTGGGTCTTGTACTCGACCGATCCCTGGAGGTCGGCCTGGACATCGACGCCGTCGGGTGCCTTGTCGGCGGCGGCCTGGATCGTTGTCGCGTCCAGGGCCTTCCCGCTCAGCGCCGCCTCGACTCCCTTGGCGCGCACCGCCTTGGTCCCCGCGCCGGTCACCCCGACACCCGCCTTGGCGCACGTACCCTTTCCGTCAACGCTGACGACCGCGGCGACTCCGACCACGGCAAACCGCGAAGCGGGATGGGGGAACTTCATGTAGCACATCCCGGTCCCTGCCGGCCAACCAGGGAAACGAACTTCCACCAGGATTTCATCAGGTTGCAGCGCAGTGGTGAGAAGCCCCTTGAAGAAGTCGTCGGCTTTGATCGTCCGCCTGCCTTTCGGGCCCTCGGCGACGAGGTCGGCTCCCAGCGCAATGACGGCCCCCGGGTAATCCGAGGCGGGATCCGCGTGGGCGAGGCTCCCGCCGACGGTTCCCAGGTTCCTGACCTGGGGATCGCCGATCTGACCGGCCGTCTCCGGCAGCAACGGGCACTTCTGCTTGAGCAACGCCGACGACTCCACCTGGTAGTGGGTCGTGAGGGCCCCGATGACCAGGCTCCCGCCGTCCTCTCTGATTCCGGAGAGCCCCGGGACTTTCCTGAGATCGACCAGGTGCTTCGGCTGGGCGAGGCGGAGCTTCATCATCGGGACCAGGCTGTGGCCCCCGGCGAGGAGCTTGGCGTCGTCCTTGAACCGGCCGAGAAGGGAGATCGCCTCCTGGACGGTGGATGGGGTGTGGTAGTCGAACTCAGCCGGATACATGGCATCCCCCCCTATCGCTTGGCCTTGCTGGCCTGGACCGCGGCCCAGACCCGGGCAGGCGTCAGTGGCATGTCGATGTGGGTGACCCCGTGCGGTGCCAGCGCGTCGATCACCGCGTTGACGATGGCGGGCGTGGACGCGATGGTGCCGGTTTCCCCGGCACCCTTGACGCCGAGGGGGTTCACCGGCGTCGGCGTGACGGTGCGGGCGGTCTCGAACATGGGGAGCTGGTCAGCCTTCGGCAGCGCGTACTCCATCATGGTGGAGGCCAGGAGCTGGCCGTTGTCGTCGTACGCTCCCCACTCCCAGAGCGCCTGGGCGACGCCCTGGGCGATCCCGCCGTGCACCATCCCGTCGACGATCATGGGATTGATGACCTTCCCCACGTCGTCCACCGCCACGTACCGAAGGATCTTGACGTTTCCGGTCTCGGGGTCCACCTCCACCGCGGCGACGTGGGCGCCGAACGGGAACGTGAAGTTGGCCGGGTCGTAGAAGCTCGTCGCCTCGAGCCCCGGCTCCATCCCCTGCGGGAGGTTGTGGGCCAGGTAGGCCATGAGCACCACCTCACCCCAGGCTTTGGATCGGTCCGGCGAGCCCCTGACGAAGAACTTGCCGCCCTCGTAGACCACGTCGCTCTCGGCCGCCTCCAGCAGGTGGGCCGCGATCCTGCGCCCTTTCTCCTTGATCTTCTGGAGGGACACAAAGATGGCGCTCCCTCCGACGGCGGCGCTCCGGCTTCCGTAGGTGCCCATGCCGAACGGAATCGCCCCGGTATCCCCGTGGACGATCTCCACGGTTTCAAACGGGATCCCGAGGTCATCGGCGACGAGCTGGGCGAACGTGGTCTCGTGTCCCTGGCCGTGGGCGTGGGAGCCCGTGTAGACCGTCACCGTGCCGGTCGGGTGGACGCGGACCGTCGCGCTCTCCCAGAGCCCGGCCTGGGCGCCCAGCGAACCGGCCACCGCTGAGGGCGCGGGGCCGCAGGCCTCGATGTAGGTGCTGATGCCGATCCCGATGTACTGGCCGTTCTTCCGCGCCTTCTCCTGCTCGGCCCTGAGCTGCCTGTAGCCGACCATCTCCAACGCCTTATCCAGGGCCGGACCGTAGTTGCCGCTGTCGTAGACGAAGGCGACCGGGGTCTGGTAAGGGAATTTGTCGGCAGGGATGAAGTTTGTCTTCCGAAGATCCGCCGGGTCCAGGTTGAGCGCTTTCCCGCCCAGGTCCATCAGCCGCTCGAGCAGGTACGTCGCCTCCGGCCTGCCAGCGCCGCGGTAGGCATCCACGGGCGCCGTGTTGGTTAAGACGCCCCACACCTGGCAGAAGATGTTCGGGATCACGTACACGCCGGAGAGCAGCGGGCCGTAGAGGAACGAGGGGATCAGGGGGGCGAATGTCGAGAGATAGGCCCCGAGGTTGGCGTGGGTCTTCACCCGCAGCCCCAGGATCTTGCCATCCTTGGCGAAACCCATCTCGGCTTCGGTGATGTGGTCCCGGCCGTGGGCATCGTTCAAGAAGCTCTCGCGCCGCTCGGCGGTCCACTTGACCGGGCGCCCCAGCGTCTTCGATGCCCAGGAGGCTGCGACCTCCTCGTTGTACAGGAAGATCTTCGAGCCGAAGCCGCCGCCGACGTCGGGGGAGATCACGCGCACCTTGTGCTCCGGCAGCCCGAGGACGAAGGCCGCCATCAGGAGCCGGTGGACGTGGGGGTTCTGGGAGGTAACCCAGAGCGTGAGATCCGCGGTCGCGGGCGAGTAGCTCGCCACGCAGGCGCGCGGCTCGATGGCGTTCGGGATCAGCCGCTGGTTCACCAGGCGCTGCTTCACCACGGTGGCCGCGCCCTGGAACGCCTGATCGGTCTTCGCCTTGTCTCCGATGGACCAGTCGAAGCACTGGTTCTCGGGGACGTCGTCGAAGAGCTGCGGGGCTCCCTTCGCGTGCGCCTTCTGGCAGTTGGTTATGGCCGGGAGCGGCTCGTACTGGACCTCCACCCGCTCGGCGCCATCCTTGGCGGCGTAGGCGCTCTCGCCGATCACGATGGCCACGGGCTCGCCCGCGTAGCGGACCTTCCCCTGGGCCAGGACGGGCCGCGGCGGGACCTTGATCCCGGGCAGGAGCCACCCGCACGGAAGCGGATTGGCTTTCACGTCCTGCCCCGTGAAGACGGCGACGACCCCGGGCGCCGCCTTGGCTTTCGACGTGTTGATGCCCTTGATCCGGGCGTGGCCGTGGGTGCTCCTCACGAAGGCGGCGTAAGTCATGCCCGGGAGCTTGACGTCGTCCACGAACGCTCCCTTGCCGGTGATAAACCGGGGATCCTCCCGGCGCTTGATCGAGGAGCCAAAGAGCCTGGTTGCTGTCGTCATGGCATTCCCCTCTGCGCTCGCCTCCGGGGCTTATTTGCCGGCCATCTTCTGCGCCGCGTACTGGATCGCCTTCACGATGTTGTGGTAGCCGGTACACCGGCAGAGGTTCCCCTCCAGGTTGTGGCGGATCTCGCTCTCGGTCGGGTTCGGCATGCGCTGGAGGAGCTGGTAGGCGGCCAGGATCATGCCCGGCGTGCAGTAGCCGCACTGGAGCCCGTGCTTCTCCCAGAACCCCTCCTGGATCGGGTGGAGCTGCCCGTCCTTGGCCAACCCCTCGATGGTGAGGATCTCGGCGCCGTCGGCCTGAACCGCAAAGAGGGTGCAGCACGTCACGGCCATGCCGTTCAGGATGATCGTGCAGGCGCCGCACTGGCTCGTGTCACAGCCGATGTGGGTCCCGGTCAGGCCAACCACGTCCCGGATGTAGTGAACCAGGAGGAGCCGTGGCTCTACCTCGTGGGAGTAAGCGACCCCATTGATCGTCATCTTGACCGCTCGTTTCAAGGCTCCCACCTCCTTTGGGTGTTGTTCGAGCGTGGCAGGGCCGGCCCTGCCGTCAGGCAGGCCCCCCGCCGCGCGAGGCCCGAAAGATCAGCCCGAAGCAAAAACGTCGCCGGCGACTGGCACGCTCGGCAACGGGTCCTCAGGGCTACGCGAGCCGGCAGAGGAACGTGAAAGGCGCCTCCAAGCTAAGCCTGTCCGCCAACGATGTCAAGGGCCGAAGGGGCCCGGCAGCCGTTTCGGATCTTCGCCCAGGATGATGTGGCCGCACGACCGAAATAGCACGGGAAAGCCGCGATCCGGGGCTCGTGAGCCAGCGGGCCCGATCTTCCGAGGGCTGATTGGGGCCGCCGGCGCGGCCGAGGGAAACAC
>JACQWB010000201.1 GCA_016209385.1 Candidatus Rokuibacteriota bacterium | reverse complement strand
GATGGAGCTGGCGCGGTTCCGGAACCTGCTCGTGCATATGTACTGGGGCGTGGACCACCAGGCCGTCTTCAGCCGGCTGCCCGAGAGGACTCAGACGCTGGAGGCGTTCCAGGCGCGGGTGAGGGAGTTCCTGGCCTCGCGGCAGGTGTGATGGGCGGCCACCCGCGGACTCAGATCCTCGTCGAGATAGAACGAGACCACGGCGCGTGCTCGGCCCGGGGCCGGCTGAAGGAGGGTGAGGCCTGAGCGACGCGATGGAACTGACCGACCGGTACCGGAAGGATGCTGAGCGCGGTCGAGCAGGAGGGTCTGGTCCACCAGGCCAAACAGGGCGGAGCCGCCCCGGATGCCCCGGCCATCTTCCCCGCCGGCCTTCCGCTCGTGGTGGATCAGGACGACCGAGGCTCCGGTGTCGCGGGCGAGCATGAGGAGGGGCTTGAACTCCCGGAGCGCCTCGAAGGTGGCCGGAGCGTAGGTCAGGGGGCCCTCAGGAATCGAATCCGGCCTAGGTATGGATCGGCCCTCAGGCATTAGAGGAAGTAGAGACGGATGCGCTTGGCCGCTCGCTTGCTGTCGTCCTCTGAGAGGTGGCCGATCCGTTTTGCAATCAGCCTGTTGTCAAGGGTAAAGAGTTTGAGGCGAACCATACAGGGGACATGGAGCCCGGCGGCTTGGCGGTCCTCTATGTCGGTGTCTCCCGGCCATGGGTGGTGAGCCCTGGTCGTGATCATCGCGAGAATCGTGTGCCCGTTTTCGTTGAACGCCTTTTTACTGAGCACCAGGGCAGGCCGCCGTTTGCTGCCCGGTCGCTCGGCAAACGGGAAGGGAACGACGATCACATCCCATGGTTCACAAATCACGGAAGGCCTCGTCGTCGTCCGGGGTGGTCCATTCGTCAAGGGTGCTGGAGAGCGCCGCATGAAACGCGGCATCGAAGGGCTCCACCCGTGTGAGCGTGACGACGCCATTTTGAACCTGGTAGGCGATCATGTCACCCGGCTTGAGACCGATCGTCTGGCGGATCTCTTTCGGGATGGTCACCTGGCCTTTGGAAGACAATCTACCGACGTACATCGGTCAATCTCCTTTACGTTTTACAATAAGAATACAAGAGGTAAAGAGATTTGTCGACCTCTCCAACGATGGCGTGATTGGGGAGAGAGCCGGGGCGCGGGCGGTTGGGAATCAGGTGCCGGCGGTTCAGCCCCTCAAGGGTGGGGTTGGGAAGGAATCGAATCCGGGTCAGCCTGACGGTAGGTGCGCGGCTTGCCCCTGACGCCCTTCCCTTCGCGCACCACGCCTGGGCCCAGGGCGGAGAGGGCCTTTTTCGTGGCCTTTTCGCTGAGCCCCGCCTGCCCGGCCAGGCGCGCGACCTCCTGGGGGGCCGCGGCCAGGGCAGCCAGCACCTTCGTCTTCATGGCCTCCAGGCCCAGCTCCTCGGCGGTCCCAACCTTCCGGTACTCGTCCCCGACCAGCTCCAGGATCAGCTCCCGCGGCGTCTCGGCGTAGCGGCCCAGGGCGCGGAGCACGCGCTGGGTGTCCTTTCCCCCCTGCCGGCGGTCGAGCAGGAGGGCCTGGTCCACCAGGCCAAACAGGGCGGAGCCGCCCCGGATGCCCCGGCCATCTTCCCCGCCGGCCTTCCGCTCGTGGTGGATCAGGACGACCGAGGCCCCGGTGTCGCGGGCGAGGGCGAGGAGGGGCTTGATGCTCCGGATCACTTCGGCGTTCGCGTTCTCGTCGGTCACGGGCCAGAACATGGAGAGGGTGTCGAGGATGACGAGGCGAATGCCGTACTCCCTGATGAACCCCCGGAGGGCCTCGAAGGTGGCCGGAGTGTAGGTCAGCGGGCCCTCATGGACGTAGAGCGGATCCTCGGGGCCGAGGTTCAGACGGCTGAGGCGACGCCTGACTTCCCGGGGGTGCTCCTCGAGGGCCAGCAGCAGGACCCCTCCCCGCATGGTGGGGAAGCCCAGGAAAGGACGGCCCTGCGCCACGGCCACGGCGAGGGCATAGGCGAAGGTGGTCTTGCCCACTTTCATGTAGGCCACGAGGAGGGCGAGGCCCCCCTCAGGGAGAAACGGCTCCCAGATCCAGCGGATGGGCAGCTCGGGCTCCTGGCTCAGGAGGGCGGCCCCGCTCAAGGGGTGGAAATTCGTTTCCAGCCCAACCCTCCCCTTAAGGGGCGGAATCGAATCCGTAAGGGGCGGGATTGAATCCGGCCTCGGTCCCCCAATGGCCGGTGGGCCATCCTCTCCCGCGGCGAGGCGGGTCAGCCTCTCCTGGGAAGGTCCAGAAGGCACGACGAGCAGGGCCGACTCCTCTGGGTTCAGCATATGCGCTGTCTTAAAAAAATCGCCCGGAAGCACTCACTGCCTCCGGGCGGGTTGCTTAACCCCTTTACCGCCTTTTACCAAAATTTCGGGGGGGCCTGTCAATAACTTTCCACTTTTGCGCGCCGCGTCATTGACCCCGCCATGACTGTCTCTACTTTGTGACAGTCCGGGGCGCGACACGCTCGAGCCCGGTGCGCGCCGGGAGCTCGGGGATGGGCTCTTTCCCCTCAAGCCGTTGCGAATCCCGCTGCTTAAGACTCCGACTGATACGCTGACCTCATGGCAGGGCTTTTCCCCCGGATCACGTTCGAAGGAGGGCCAGAGACGATGATGAAGAAGGCAAGCGCGTTTTTCCCCAGACGTTCGGCGTTCCGAACTCGACGACCGTGATCGAGACCAGCGTGACCGCGCACTCGAACGGCCATGCCGGGCCGGCAGCCGGTCAGTTGCACTAGCAGCCCGGGCGGTCGGTGTGGGGCGAGCACGGTTGGGCCTGGTGGCCTGGTCGGTGGGCGTGGACGAAATAAGGGTGAAGGCGCCTCGAGCTGCAACGCCGTGCGAGGTCTAACGAGCGTTGTTTGACGCGCCCTTTCGGAGCCCGTACAATCCTTGCGAGGAGCCAACCCCATGGCGACCCGTCGCGTCGTGCTGACCTACAAAGAGTATGAGGCTCTCCCGGCCGACGGTCGCCGCTATGAGATCCATGAGGGAGAGCTCTCCGTGACGCCGGCGCCCAGTCCTCAGCATCAGATGACCAGCCGCAACCTGTTCCGGGTCCTTGACGCCCATGTCAAAGCCAAGGGAATCGGCGAGGTGCTCTACGCGCCGCTCGACGTGATCCTGAGCGACACCTCCATCGTCCAGCCGGACATTGTCTACCTCGACCGCACGCGCCTCGGGGCGATCAGCCGGCGCGGGGTTGAGGGCCCGCCTACGCTGGCCGTGGAGATCATCTCTCCCTCGACCACGCTGATCGACCGGAGCACCAAGCATCAGCTCTACGCCCGTCACGCTGTGCCGTTCTTCTGGCTGGTGGACGCCGAAGCACACATGGTGGAGGCGTTTGTCCTCGGGCCCGAGGGCTACTCCCTGGCCCTGCGAGCCTCCGGGCCGGAGCCCGTCAGCCCTCCCCCCTTTACCGACCTCGTGCTCGTCCCCACTTCCCTCTGGCCGTAGCCCTCACCGGCAAGGCTCCCCTGCCCCCTCAAGCCTCGGGAGGGGATCGTCACGCTGTAGGGGGTCTCGCTAAGTAGACGGCTTGGTTGAGCAAGCCATCCTCGGCGGTGAAATCGTCGAGCAAGTGTTGAAGGGCGAGAACCAGAGGGCCGACGGACCGTTGCGAGATGGTCTTTTCGCTGACGAAGATGAGCCCCCAGTGAGTGACGCCTTTTTGCGCCCATTCTGTGAGGAGTTCTTGGAAATCCGAAACGTTGTGGGTTACCAAGGCTCGATGCGACAAGGCAGCCGCGGCGAGTTGCTCGGGGTCAGTTGCCCCTCGGGTCCCGATCTCGTTGGCTGTAATGACGTCGTACCCCTTGTGCCGCAACTCGGTCGCGACGGCCGGGTTGATCTGCTCGTCCAGGAGTAGCCGCACGGGCTATGAGACCCGATACGGTTTCACGAGAGGAAAGCGCGCCGAAAGCTCCGCCTCGGCCGTCTCTTCACGGGCAAGGCGCTCCTCAATTTCCTTGGGGTAGGACCGGAAGTAATGCAGAGCAGCGTCGAGCTGTCGCCTGGACAGCTGTGGAAGAGCGTGGGCCAGGGTCTCGGGGTCTTCTCCGCAGACTCTGTAGACTCGGACGACTTCCCAAACATCGATGCCGGTGCCAGCAACGGTGGCTCTCCGTCCCGTTGGGCCATCGGTGAAGACAATGCCAGGGCATCGGCGTTGCCGCAGACCTTCTTCGATCAGTGTGAAGACGACGTAGCTACTTGGCCGTTGCGATCGCTTTGCAAGGGCGCGGATTTCCTTCAAGATGTCAGGGGGCAGCCGCAAGCTGAAGGGTAGGGTTTTCCTCATGAGAAGCCTCTTCGAGGGCAGTAGTGCATTTCACTACGCTAGCTTACAGCGAATACAATGTCGAGGACGAGAGATATCGGGTACCACTACCAGATATCGCGGAGCCGCTTCGTCCTGAGCTCACCGATGACGGCCTCGAAGCCGCCCACTGACGGCATCCTCTGATACACTGACCTCACGGCTGGGGGGTTTCCCCCGGATCACGTTCCAGGGAGGGCCAGGGCGATGATGAAGAAGGCGAGCGCGTTCCTGACGGGCTCCGTGATGGTGGCGGCGATGCTCGTCCTCGTCCCGGCCGGGGCGTGGGCGGGGTCGTTCAGGTTCGGGGCGTCTCCGCTCAGGCTTGGCGGGCTCGCCGGCCCCCCCAACGCCGGGGTGCAGCGACCCGCTGGCACGACGAAGACCGTGACGCAGACGGTCGTGATCATCACCAACCCGCAGGCGCGCCCGGTTGACCACCTCCCGTTCCTGCATCCCTTTCCCCAGACGGTCGAGGTTCCGCCCTCGATGGTCGTCATCCAGAGCAGCGTGACCGTCACGGGCTCGAACGGACATGCCACGCCGTCAGCGTGGCAGTGGGTCTGGCAGCCGGGGAGGTGGGTGTGGGGCGAGCACGGCTGGGCCTGGTGGCCCGGCCAGTGGGTGTGGGTGAAATAAGGGCGGAGCTGACCTGTTCCGGATCGGCCCGCTGAGGCCCCTGTGCCGCAAGTCCCGCTGGCCAATGGGAGTGATCGCCGGCGGGATTTGCGCGTTCGGCATCCTTCTGGTGACCACCGCCGGGGCGGTGCCTGTCAGGGAGACGCCGGCCGAACTCCTCAAGCATCGGGGGATGCCGCTGGCGTTCGCCACCATTGCCCTGGGCGTGGTCGCGCTCCTCGCCGTACCCGTCCGGCGCGAGCCGGAGCGGCATCTCGTTTCCTCGGACACCCTCCGACGGCGCTGGATGGCGGTGGCGCTATGGGTAGGCCTCATCTATCTCACGCTTCCGATCGGCTTTCAGGTCGTAAGCGCCATCGTCAAAACGATCGGGCACTCGACCTTCCGGCGAGCTGTCAACGCGCTTGGCGCTCTGGTCGCGCTCGGCTGCGTCGGCGCTTTGCTCTGGCGACGGACTCCGCTGCGGGCCTACGTGGTCTTCGCCGGCCTGGTCCTGGTCTATACCTACTACTTCGCAGCGCTCGAGGTGACGGTGAAGCGGATCCACTTCCTCGAGTACTCGTTCCTCAGCGTCCTGGCCGAGCGCGCCCTCAGGCCGTTCACGCCACCGCCCCATCTGTATCTGTGGGTCGTGCTCCTCGCCCTCTGGGTCGGGACCGTTGAGGAGTGGATCGCGGTGTTTCTTCCCCGTCGCTACGGGGCTTTGTCGGACGTCGTCTTCGACGTGGCGGCGGGCACGCTCGGGGCGCTCTTCGTGAAGTTCGTCCTCCGGGCGGGTTGACGTAGGCCGGCGCCGTCTTGTTCTCCGCCACATTCAGCGGCGTCGGGCTGGAAGAACCATGTAGAATATCCACGACGATGGGCGCCGTCTCCGCTTTGGATCCCAACGAAATCCCCCTGGCTTTGCGGGCTGCCGCGGAGCGCTATGCTGGGCTGCTCCACGGCGCCTTGGGGCAGAACCTGGTCTCGGTTGTCCTCTTCGGGTCCGTCGCGCGCGGCGATGCCGGCCCGGATTCGGACATTGACCTTCTGATCATAGCCGAGGAGTTTCCGCCTGGGCGCTTCGCGCGCCTCCGCCTGCTGGAGGGAGTGGACGGGGAATTCGAGCGGGAGCTTGATCGGCTTCGCTCTCTGGGACTCCGCCCGCGTCTGGCCAGGCTCCTCAGGACTCGAGACGAAGCTGTCAGAGTTGTCCCGCTCTACCTCGACCTCGTCGAAGACGCGAGGCTTCTGCACGATCGGGACGGTTTTTTCCGATCGGTGCTGGCGCGCCTCGAGGCCTCTCTGAAACGACTCGGAGCTGAGCGGCGGGTAAGCGGGAGGACCCGTTACTGGGTGTTGAAGCCTGATCTCGCCCCGGGCGAGGTCATTGAGCTATGACGAACATCGAGATGGCCTGGAGTCATCTCATGAGCCATTGTCCGCGCGTACTCGTGTAGTCGGGAGGCATTGTCTCCTATGAGCGCGGATTCGCGTCCTTCCCCTTCCCCGCCTCGAAGCGATAGACTACGTAAATTACGCCCATGGAGAAGCTCTATGCCTACGCAGACGAAACCGGTCAGGACACCCTGGGTGGGTTCTTCTTGGTTGCTGTGGTTGTGGTGGGCTCGGAGCGTGATGAGCTCCTGCGCTGGCTTGCGGAAGTAGAGAAGGAGACGGGGAAGGGCGCGCTCCCGTGGCATAAATCCCGGCACGAACCGCGGTCGGCCTATATGGATCGACTGCTCGGAGATCCAAAGCTCAGGGGAGCGGTCTTCTATTCCGTCTATCCGGGGACACGAGCGTATCGAGACCTCACCTTGCTTACGATTGCGAAGGCTCTGGGCGAGCGAACAGGCAAGCGTGACTACAAAGTGACAGTAGTGATTGACGGCCTCCGTCGAGGCGAGACCCGTCAGGTTGCTGTAGGCCTGAGGCGGATCCGCGTTCCTGTCCGGAAAGTGAGAGGTGGACGAGAAGAGAGTAACGCACTCTTACGGCTTGCAGATGCGATGGCCGGGTTTATCCGAGATGCGGAGGAGGGGGTGGCGGAGTGGAGGGAGAGGCTTGACCGGGCTAAGGCCGGGGGAACGATCCGGCAGATTTAGGGAAAGAAAAACCCCCGTGGGTAGGGGGCACGGCCTAGGTCCTTTTGGGACCACCCGCCATACGGTCGGAGTTCGGCTCGCTTTTTCAAGCATAAGTATAGCAAAACCGTCAAGCGCGTCAAAGGGGTCGGATAACCCTCCGGGCGCCCTGGTCGTAGAGTTCGTCCTCCGGGCTGGCTGACGTGCGCGCCCCAAGGGTTCTTCTCCTGACTCTCCTGGTCGGGCTCAGCGCCTGGTCGGCGCTGGAGGTTCGTGCGCACCCGGAGCCGGACGCTCGCCCGAACGTGCTCCTCATCACCATCGACAGCCTGCGCCCGGACCATCTGAGCGCCTATGGGTATCCGAAGCCGACGAGCCCCACCCTCGAGCGACTGGCGCGAAGCGGGGTGCGCTTCACCCAGGTCATCAATCAGGCCTCCTGGACTTCCGCGGCGCTGGTCTCGACCCTCACCAGCGTCTACCCGACCGCTCACGGGGTCCATGACCACAGGGCGCGCCTGGCGCCGGGAACAGAGACTCCTCTTGTCAGGCTTCGCCGGGCCGGGTATGCCGTGCCCGGCTTGTCATACCTGATCGCCCTCCCCGAGTTCGAGCACCTCGGTTTCGAGCCGGTTACCGACCGCGATCCTGAGCGGTGGCTCGAGGCCAATGCGCGGCGGCCGTTCTTTCTCTGGCTCCACTACGAGGGGCCGCACCTTCCGTACAACCCGCCCCCTCCGTACGATCGGATGTTCGCCCCGGGCGGGGAGCCCTTCCCCGCGGCTCTCCTGAAACGCGTTCAACCGTTTCTCGGACAACCGATCGTGCAAAAGGGCGAGGTGGCGCTGAGACCCGAGGACCGCCGGGTCCTCTCGGCCCTGTACGACGGGAAGATTCGCCGGACGGACGAGGAGGTCGGCCGCCTCCTGGGAGTGATCGAGCGGCTGGGTCTGGGGGACAAGACCGTGGTCGTCGTGAGCGCGGATCATGGGGAAGAGCTTCTCGACCATGGCTTTGTCGGCCATGCCTCGACGTCGCTGGCGGGAACCCTCTACGATGAGGTGATCCGCGTTCCTCTCATCATGACCGGGCCCGGGCTCCCCCGAGGCCGGGTGGTGACAACTCAGGTGGAGGGGATCGACGTCCTGCCGACGATCCTGGACGTCCTCGGGGTGGACCGGCCGTCGTCGTTTCAGGGGCGATCCCTCCTCCCGTTGATCCGCGGCCAGTCCAGGGCCTTTGCCGAACGCGCGTTCTCCGAGACCACCGTCTGCGGACGCTCGTGCCCCGAGGGGCGGGAGCAACCACGCCTCCAGGCGCTCCGCCGCCCGCCCTGGAAGTTCATCCAGCGCCGGGAGCCCTCCGGCCAGGTCCAGGAGGAGCTTTACTACCTTCCCTCGGACCCTCGCGAGCAGCGCGATGTGGCTCGCCGCCATCCCGAGGTGGTGGCACGGCTCCGGGGTGAGCTGACGCGCTGGGCTGCGGTCAACCTTGCGAAGGCCGTCGAGCTTCAGGCGCCTCCCGAGGCGACAGGCCACGCGGCGACTGAGCCGCCCACCATCGTCCGGCCGCGCGGGCGTGTGGCTTTTGGCCAGTCTGGCGGACGGATTGTCATCGAGTGGGTTGGGAGCACCGACGGGCGCTATGTCCTCGAGTACGAGGTCGGTCAGGGGAAGTACCGCTTGAAGGGCTCGTTCCCCGTGGCCGGCAGGAGCAAAGAGTTCGGGCCGCTCAACTCAAGCGTCTGGAACCTGCTCCCCCTCTACAACCCGTTTCGCTTCAGGCTCCGGCCCGAGGGGTGCCAGGGGCAAGGCTGCTGGACGGAGTGGGTGAGCTTCATGGTCGAGCCGGCGAACGGCCCGGTGAGCCGCTAGTCCAGGGGAGGGAAGCAAAGTCGGCGTACTCCCCGTCAACGCCGAGCCCTTTCTCCCTCTCGTACTTCCCCGGGTGGAGCCAGTGGGTTCCATTCCCGCCTCGGAAGCTCGGATAGACATCCTGGCCGCCGAGGTCGAGGAAGAGGCCGATGCAGAGGAGGGACGGACGGAGGCTCGAGCGTGGCGCTGTGATCCTCGCCATGCCCAGAGCATCGCCTGAGGCCCGGTACACGTCATTTCCCTTCAGCTCGACGAAGATGCCGATGCCGTTCTGGTTCCCCGCGCCGAGGGAGAGGGGAGGGCCCGCGTAGTGATCATCCCCCTCGTCGTCCATGAAGAAGCCGAGCGCGAGGTCGTGACCTGCCCCGAGCGCCATGAGATGCGATGCACGATACCGGTCCTGGCCGGCGAAGTCTCTGAGGGCTCCCACGCTGAAGTGGGCAGCGGCGCCTTGCACATACCACACGCCCTGGTAGGAGTCGTTCCCGCTGGCGTCGAGGAGCAGCCCCATCCCGTACCAGTAGCCGGCCCCCTGGGCGAAGACGCCGGCGGAGTACTCGTCGTCGCCGCCGCCGTCGAGGAGGATCCCGATCCCCCCACCGAGCGAGTGGCTGTCGGCGGCCCGGTGGCCAACGCCCACGCCCTGGGAGAGCGAGGCGTTGTGCTCAGGGGCCTGCTCTGAGGGATAGCGGATCTCGCGATCGTCGGCCACGTAGCTGTCATTTCCCTCCCCGTCCAGGAGAAGGCCGAGGCCTCTGACAAAGCCGAAGCCTTGAGCGGCCTGGAACGCCCGGTAGCGATCGTCCCCTTCGCGATCGATCAGGATCCCGATTCCCATGACCCCGGCGCCCTGGGCAAGAGAATCGGCCTCGTACCGGTCGCTCCCCCTTTCGTCCTTCAGGATCCCGACCCCGTACCGGCCAGACCCGAGCCCCATCTTCTCGACGCTGTAGCTGTCATCGCCGGCGAGATCGACGAGGAACCCGTAGCCAAACCGCCCGCTCCCGAACTGTCCACGGCCTCCCGCATAGTGGTCATTCCCCGCCAGATCGATGACGATGGAGACCGGATGGGCGAAGGTCGCCCCGCCGCCGGCGGTGTACGTGTCGTTCCCGCCGAAGTCGACGAGTAGAAGATAGGGCTCCTCCCCCCACCGGTCGTCAGCCCGCGATCCGCTCAGGACGATCACCCCGAGCGGGGACTCCCAGCGAAACGCGAACGGCGCGCTCACATCGAACCGGGCCAGGCGTGGGGTCACCTCATCCAGGGCATAGCCGAGAAGGGCCGCCCCCGAGAAGAGCGCCGAGTAGTCCACCTGAGACACCAGATCGTAGCCGGCGAGGCCGGTCCCCGCATCGTAGAGCTCGACCTTCTCCTCTCGTCGGACCATTTCCTCGAGCTGGCTGACGCGCCGGAACGCGAGGTCGCGCCAGCGGACAGCCTCGAGGGCGGTGTGGAGGAGCAGCGCGACCTCCGGCGCGATGCCGTGAGGGACTCCCGCGGTCAGGGCAGCAAGCTTTTGCTGGTCGTGCCCGCTCAATGGCTGACCTCGCTCCCGGTGGATACGCGCGATCGCTTCGTAAAGCGGATCCTCCCCCTGAACGCGTCGGCGGGAGTCGGCGAGAGGGTCGCTCAGCGTGCCGAGCGTTGTCCTTCCCCCTGTCAGCCCCGAGGCGGCAACGATCACGCGGCCCAGGGAGCCGAGCCACTCCCCTCGGCCCTGAAGGAGGGATTCGGTATAGCGGGGGACCAGCTGCCATCGATCGTGGAGGAGACGGAAAACCGGAGAGGAAACCCCTCCGTCGCCGCCCAAGACCTCCATCGCCCTGGCGTCGAAACGGAGCGTCTCCCACGTGAGGCCGGCCCGGATGAGCGCAGCGGTGAGGTCGTCGGGCGGCTGTCGAGCCACAACCCCGCATCCAGCAACGAGCACGACGATCGCGTGGGCAATGGCCCTCGTCGGTGTCACGCCTGCCGGCCCTCCCCAGCCCCACGATCTGCCACGAACCGATTCTGTCTCATGCGGGTGCGAGGCCTCAAGCTAGTGACGTTTGAAGTAGGGGTTGACTTCTTATTTTCGTTTTATGATAATTCCGATAATAGTTCTCTCCGCTGTTTTCACCGCCGCGAATTAGAGGGAAACCGTGGCTGGAGCGCCTGGACGGCACGTCCGAACCCGGGAGGGGTACACGGCATTCGTGCCCGATCCCCTGCCGCCGGAACTCTCCTGGGGACCGGAGCTGGTCCGGGCCCTCTCGGACGCCGACCGGCTGATCGGGCGGCTGGCCGGAGAAGGAGGGCGGCTGCCGAACCCGCATCTCCTAATCCGGCCGTTCGTCCGGCGGGAAGCGGTGCTCTCGAGCCGGATTGAGGGGACCCAGGCCACTCTCGGTGAGCTCCTGGCCGCGGAGGCCGGGGCGGCGGTGGAGCGGAGCCCCGCGGACCTGCGAGAGGTAGGGAACTATGTCGTGGCTCTGGAGTACGGCATTAAGCGCCTGAAAAGCCTTCCCCTGTCACTCAGGCTCATTCGGGAGCTCCACAAGAGACTTATGGCCGGCGTTCGGGGCGACTACGCAACTCCCGGGGAGTTTCGTCGATCGCAGAACTGGATCGGCCCGCCGGGGGCCCCGCTGGCGAATGCCACATACATCCCGCCTCCGCCGGGCGAGCTCATGGCCTGCCTTGGAGATTGGGAGAAGTTTCTGCACGACCGCTCCCTGCCGCCCCTCGTGCAAATCGGCCTGGCGCACTCGCAGTTCGAGGCGATCCACCCGTTCCTGGATGGCAACGGGCGCGTCGGGCGACTTTTGATCACGCTCTTTCTTGTCGAGCGGGAGATTCTGCCCACGCCCCTGCTCTACCTGAGCGCGTTCTTCGAGGCGACGCGCCGCGACTACTACGAGCGCCTGCGAGACGTGACCGGGCGGGGAGAGTGGGTGGAGTGGCTGCACTACTTCCTGAACGGCGTTGCCCGACAATCGGAGGACGCTTTGAGCCGCGCCGAGAGGATCAACGGGCGCCTGGCGGAGTGGCGGATTGCTGTCTCAGGAACGCCGTCCAAGGTGCCGCTGGCGTTCCTGGATCAGTTGGCCGCCAACCCGTTCCTGACCGTCAAAGGGGCGGCGAAACGGCTCGGTGTGGCCTTCACGACTGCCCAACGCGCAGTCGCGAGGCTTCAGGATCTGCGCATCGTCACGGAGATCAGCCAGGCCAAGCGCGACCGCGTCTACTGCGCCAAGGCCCTGCTGGACATCCTGGAGGAGCCGGCGCGCCTTACCCCGCTCGAGGAGGCTTGATGCCGCTTCCTAGTCGCATGCGGGTCCAGACCCCAGGTGGCTGTCGGAATAAGACCCTTCGAGCGCGGGCTTCGCCCGCGCAACCAACTCGGGCCTCGCGCGGCGGGTGGCCTGCCTCGCGGCATGGCCGAACCCGCCACGCTCGAACCACCATTCCTGGGGGAGGCCTCGGAGGGGGCCGTCGAGGCCCCCTCCGACTGGACTAGAATAGGGCGCGTGAGGCGGCGAGTGCCAAACTGCTGCTGCCGCGACGGGGACTGATGGAGCGAATCCGGGTCCTTCGAGTGATTGCTCGCCTGAACGTGGGCGGGCCTGCCCTCCACGCGACTCTCCTCGCCGAGCGACTGGACCCGATCCGCTACGAGAGCTGGCTGGTGGCAGGGCGGGAGAGTCCGGGCGAGGCCAACTATCTGACCCTCATGGGACGGTCTCTCGAGAACCTGACCATCATCCCCTCCCTGGGGCGGGAGATCCGTGGCGCGGGGGATCTCCGGGCCTTCCTGCAACTTTACCGCCTCATGCGCGAGCTGCGCCCGCACATCGTCCACACCCATACGGCGAAGGCGGGAGCCCTCGGCCGGGTCGCGGCGCGCCTGGCGCGCGTGCCGGTCGTCGTGCACACTTACCATGGTCATGTTCTTCAGGGCTACTTCTCGCGCGCAAAGACGCGCCTTTTTCTGGGCATCGAGCGGACGCTCGCCCGGTGGACGGACCGGCTCCTCGCTGTCAGCGAGGCGGTGAGGCAGGACCTGTTGCTCAGGAGGGTCGGAAGTCCCGAGCGCCTTCAGGTGGTTCCCCTGGGGCTTGACCTGGATCCCTTCCTTCGCTCTGAGACCCTCAGGGGCCAGCTCAGGGCCGAGCTGGACCTGAGTGACGCTCCGCTCGTTGGAATCGTCGCGCGCCTGGTCCCCATCAAGCGCCACGAGGACTTTCTTTCCGCCGCTCAGGCGGTGACCATGCGAATTCCGAACTGCCGCTTCGTCGTCGTGGGAGATGGTGAGTTACGCGGGAGGCTGGAGACTCGCGCACAGACCCTGGGGCTGGCCGGCCGGATCCACTTTCTGGGCTGGCGCGGGGATCTCGCGCGAATCTACGCTGACCTGGATGTCGTGGTGCTCACCTCGGCGAACGAAGGGCTCCCGGTTTCGCTGATCGAGGCCATGGCTTCCGCCCGAGCGGTGGTGGCGACGCGCGTCGGCGGGGTGCCGGACCTGGTGGAGGATGGGGTCACCGGCCTGCTGGTTCGGCCCGGAGAGCCCGACGAGCTGGCTCGGGCCGTGCTCGAGCTCCTGGCTGATCCCGAGCGGCGGCGCGCCATGGGCGAAGCCGGGCGAAAGCGTGTCTACCCGGCCTTCAGCGCGGACCGCCTCCTGGCCGATATGGACCGCGTCTATGGCGAACTGCTCAGGGAGAAGCTTGGAGATGCGTTATAGCGAGTCGTCCCGCTACGCGGGTGGAGGGTGATGTCGAGGTTCACTCGCGTGGGCGGCGAAACTCTTCTCGGGTGCGCTCGCCCTCGCCCTTTACCAGCTCGGCGACGTACCGGGTCGTCTCCTCGATCCGTTCCAGGATCTGGGCCTGGAGCTGGGCGCGCTGGTCGATGCCCTCCAGGATCTGGGCCTGGCGCTGGCCCCGCTCGTCCATCCGCTCCAGCATCTCGCTCTGGCGCTGGGCCCGCTCGTCCATGCGCTCCAGGATCTGAGCCTGGTGGTCCAGGACTTCTCCGAGTCGTCCCACGACCCGGCTGTGACCGTCCAGGGTTTCACTCTGGCGCATGAGCGCCCGGGTCTGGCCCTCCAGCATCATCGCCTGGCGCTCGCCGCTCTCGTGAATCTCGCGCAGCCACTCCTTCATCTTGGCGCCATTCACGAAGACAGCGTAGAGGACCAGGGTAAGGCCCAGTGTCGATGCGAAGAGTCCGACGAGACCGAGCAACAGCTCCATACACCCGCCTCCACAGACGCAGGTCCACCATAGCACGCGACTAGAGCGGGCTCAAGCCGCTCCAAGATCCTCTCGGATGAAGGGCATTTCCGACAGTCGCACGGCCATGGTATCCTGCCGGCGCTGGGAGCGACAGGAGCGAATCGTGACACTTTGGTGCGCGTGGTGAAGAGGTCGAAGAGGTCGCTGGTGCGCGCATGAGCACGCTCGCGATCTGGGGGTTGGTCGCGCTCGGGCTGTCGTTCGGGCTCACGCTCGTCTGCGAGCGCGTCGCTCGACGCGTGGGTCTTGTCGCCGCCCCGCGGGAGGACCGCTGGCACGGGGCCCCGGTGCCTCTCCTGGGCGGGGTGGCGATCGTGTGCGCCACGCTCGTCCCCCTGGCGCTGAGCGGGGCCGGGACGCGCGACCTCCTGGTTTTGAGCCTTGCCGCCCTCAGCATGGCCGCCGTGGGGCTGGCGGACGACATCTACTCCCTCAAGCCCCAGATCAAACTCGCCGCCCAGATAATTGTGGCAGCCGCGCTACTTTACTCGGGCTTCCTCCTACAGGTGAGCCGGGTTCCGCTCCTGGACGTCTTCATCACGCTGGTTTGGATCGTCGGGATCACCAACGCCTTCAACCTGCTGGACAACATGGACGGGCTTGCGGCTGGAGTGGCGGCGATCGCGGCGGGGTTCTCGTTGCTCCTGTCGTTTTGGGACTTCGACTCGAAGGGGGCGCTGGCTTCGGCGGTCTTCCTGGGGGCCTGCCTGGGGTTCCTCGTGCGCAACTTCCCGCCCGCGCGCATTTTTATGGGGGACGCCGGGAGCTACTTCCTGGGCCTGTTCCTGGCCGGGCTGTCGCTCGTCGCCAAGTTTCCGTACTCGCGGGGTATTACCGCGGTCATGGCGCTGCCTGTCCTCATCCTCCTCGTCCCCATCTTCGACACCGCCTTTGTGACGATCACGCGTCTCCTGTCGGGCCGTCCGCTGGCCGTCGGCGGGCGCGACCACACTTCGCACAGGCTCGTCGCGGTCGGGGTGTCGGAGCGCGGGGTCGTCCTCTTCTTTTACGGGGTCGCAGCCAGCTCGGGTGTGGTCGCGCTCCTCTCCTACCAGATCGGCCTCTCGTACTCCGTTGTTCTCCTCGGCCTG
>JACQWB010000200.1 GCA_016209385.1 Candidatus Rokuibacteriota bacterium | reverse complement strand
GTCGTCGCCTGCGGCTCCTCCGAACTCCCTCGGCTCGAACGATTTATTCGGGCCTCGCCTCGGGGCGGGCCTGCCTGCGGCAGGGCCGACGCCCCTCGGCTCGAACTACCACCGGCGAGGGCGGGGATGATGGTCACCTCGTCGCCGTCCTTCAGCGGGGTCTCGAGCCCCTGGAGGTCTTCGATGGCTTCGCTGTTGACGTAGATGTTGACGTGGTCGTGAACCTCGCCCCGATCGTTCCGAACCAGGCCGCGGAGCCCGCCGAACTGCTCCTCCAAGAAGTCAAGTAGCTCCTGGACGTCCCGCGCATCGCACTCCAGCCGGTCCTGGTTTTTGGTGGCTCGCCGGAACGGCGTCGGGATGTAGACCTGCACAGGCATCGCGCGTCACCTCGCTCGTCAGAATGCCACGCTCAGGTAGCGCTCACCGGTATCGGGCAGCACGGTCACCACCACCTGCTCGGGCTTGAACCGCTCGGCGACCAGGCACGCCGCAAAGACCGCGGCCCCGGCCGAGATCCCGACCAGGAGCCCCTCCTCGCGGGTCAGGCGCTTGGCAACCGCGATCGCGTCCTCGTCCCGTACGGCGATGATCTCGTCGATCACCTTCCGGTTGAGGACGCCGGGCACGAACGACGCGCCGATCCCCTGGATCCCGTGCGGTCGCGCCCGGCCCCCGGCGAGGACCGGAGACTTCGCGGGCTCGACGGCCACGACCCGGACCCCCGGGATCCTGTCCTTGAGGATTTCTCCGACGCCCGTGACGGTGCCGCCCGTCCCGACACCCGCGACGAACGCGTCAACACGGCCGTCGGTCGCCTCCAGGATCTCGCGCGCCGTGGTCTGGCGGTGGATCTCCGGGTTGGCGGGGTTCTCGAACTGCTGGGGCATGAAGTAGTCGGGATGCGCCCGGAGCAGTTCGTTGGCGGCGTGGACCGCTCCCGTCATCCCCTCGATCGCCGGCGTGAGGTGGAGCTCGGCCCCGAAGCGGGAGAGCAGTCGCTGGCGCTCGACGCTCATGTCGTCGGGCATGGTCAGGATGAGGCGGTAGCCCCTCACGGCGGCGACCATCGCCAGGCCGATCCCGGTGTTGCCGCTCGTGGGCTCGACGATGGTGGACCCGCGCTTGAGGATCCCGCGCCGCTCGGCCTCCTCCACCATCGCGACCGCGATCCGATCCTTCACGCTCCCCCCGGGGTTCACCGACTCGAGCTTGGCCAGCACCGTCGCACCGACGGGGCTGGGAAGCTTGTTCAGGCGCACCAGCGGCGTATTGCCCACCAGATCCAGCACCGAGCCGGCAACTTTCGGTCGCGCCATCGGGTCTCCCTTGCGTCGAGGCATTCCGGGTTCCCTATCGGCGTAGCGGAGAACGCCAAATTTATTAGATGTGGTACATGGGACGCGCGGCGTTCTGGCGGGCCTCGACCCGCTTCCGCAGGTCCTCGAAGGTGATCCGATCAATGACTTCGGACACGGCCGCCGACACCTCGGCCCAGAGTTCGGCGAGCTGTGAGGAGTCGTGGCCGGCCGCGCGGCGTCTGCCTGGCTCTGACCTGTCGAGGGACCCCTCGATCGTCCGGAGCACCGAGCCCACCGTAATCTCCGACGGGGCACGAAGCAGGTGATAGCCGCCGGCCGAGCCGCGCTTGGAGATCAGGAAACCGGCCCGCTTCAGCAGGAGAAGCACCTGCTCCAGGTAGCGATGGGGGATCGCCTGCCGCGCCGCGATCTCCTGGATCGGGATCAGGCCCTTCTCGTAATGGAGGGCCAGATCCAGCATCGCCTTGACCGCGTACTCGCCCTTCGCCGAGACCCGCATGCTCACGCCGGGACAACAGCACTAAACCAGGCGCCCACGTTCCAGCAGCCGGCACGCCTCCTTGGCGAAGTACGTGATCACCAGGTCGGCGCCCGCCCGCCGGATCGCGGTGAGCGCCTCCAGCATCGCCCGCTCCTCGTCCAGCCAGCCGAGCTTCCCCGCCGCCTTGATCATCGCGTACTCGCCCGACACGCAGTAGGCGGCCAGCGGGATCGCGAACTCCCCCTTCACGCGCGCGATGACGTCCAGGTACGGCAGCGCCGGCTTCACCATGATGATGTCGGCGCCCTCGTCGATGTCCAGCCCCACCTCGCGGAGCGCCTCCACGGCGTTCGCCGGGTCCATCTGGTAGGCCCGCCGGTCGCCGAACTGAGGGGCGGAGTCGGCCGCCTCACGGAAGGGACCGTAGAAGGCCGAGGCGTACTTGGCCGAGTAGGCCATGATCGGGAGCTCCTGGTAGCCGGCGTCGTCGAGCCCCTCGCGGATCGCCGCCACGCGGCCGTCCATCATGTCCGACGGGGCCACCATGTCGGCCCCGGCCTCGGCCTGCGAGACCGCGGTGCGCGCCAGGAGGTCGAGGGTCGGGTCGTTCTTGACACGTCCGTCCTCCACCACCCCGCAGTGGCCGTGGCTCGTGTACTGGCAGAGGCACACATCCGTGATCACCAGCAGGTCCGGCACCGTGTCCTTCACTGCCCGGACGGCCTGCTGGACGATGCCGTCCTCGGCATACGCCTCCGACCCCCGGGGATCCTTCTCGCGGGGAACCCCGAACAGCAGCACCGCGGGGATCTGCATCGAGGCCGCGTCCTTGGCCTCCTTGACCAGCTCGTCCACCGAGAGCCGCCACTGCCCGGGCATGGACGCGATCGGCTCCCGCACGTCCCGGCCGTGGACGACGAAGAGCGGATAGATCAAGTCGTCAACCTGGAGCGTGGTCTCTCGGACCATCTTCCGCAGCAGCGGTGACTCGCGGAGGCGACGCGGACGAAACACTGGGTACGGCATTGCTAGCTCCTTTCCTCCGTGAAGTAATCGATGAGCGCGCGCGCGAGGGCCGGGATCGTGTACTCCCGCGGCATGACGTGCGTGGGGAGACCGCACTCCGCGCTTGTGCGGGCGGTGACGGGACCGATAGATGCGACCACCACGCCCTTGAGGAGCTCCGCACGCTCGCGCGGCGAGAAGAGCTCGGCGAAGTTCCGGACCGTCGATGAGCTGGTGAACGTGACCGCGTCGATGTCGCGCCGCCGCAGCGCCTGCGCGAGCCGGCCGACCGGATCGCGCACCGGCCGCGCGCGGTAGGTCGGCACCTCCGTCGGTATGGCTCCCAGCTCGGTGAGCCCCGCGACAAGCACGTCGCGCGCCCCGACGGCGCGCGGGATCAGCACCCGGTCGCCGGGGCGGATCTCGCTCCGGAGCCGCTCGACCAGCGCCTCGGCCCGGTACACGTCCGGCACAACGTCGGCCCTTCGTCCCCACTGTTGAAGGGCCGTCGCGGTGGCCGGGCCGATGACCGCGATCCTGAGCCCGACGAGCGCTCCGACGTCGCGCCGACTGCCCTCCAGGCGGATCCTGAACATCTCCACGCCGTTCACGCTGGTGAAGATCAGCCAGCGGAAGCTCTCAAGCTCTTCGATCGCCATGTCCAGCGGTTCCCAGGAGTCGGGAGGCTCGATGCTGATCGTCGGGACCTCGAGCACTTCGGCGCCGGCCTCTTCCAGGAGCCGCGTGAACCGGGCAGCCTGCTGGCGCGCACGGGTCACGACGATCCGCTTGCCCGCGAGGGGTTTGGCCGCAACCCTGCCTTGGGCCCTCATCGCTCCGACCGATCCGTACCCGCGAGGAGCCCGGTCGCTCCCCGGGCCTTCAGCTCCTCGGCGAGCTTCTGACCGAGAACCTCGGCCGTTTCCGGCGCACCTCCGAGCTCGGCCCGAATCACGCGGTCCCCGTCGACACTGGCCACGAGGCCGACCAGGCTCAGCTCGTCTCCCAGGAACCGGGCATGCGCCGCCACCGGAGTGTGGCAGCCGACCCCGAGGTGCTGGAGGAATGACCGCTCGGCCTGGGCCTGCCACCGCGTCTCAGTGTGATCCAGACCGCTGAGGAGTTCAAGCAGGCGTCCGTCGCCCGATCTGGCCTCGACCACCAGAATCCCCTGCCCCGCTGCGGGCACGAACACTTCCGGGGGGAGCACGTGCGCGTTCGGCGGGTCGAGGCCGAGGCGCCTGAGCCCCGCCGCGGCGAGGACGATCGCCGCATAGGGCCCCTCCTCCAGCTTCCTGAGACGGGTATCCACGTTACCGCGAATCGGCTCCACCCTGAGGTCCGGTCGCTGCGCCAGCAGCAGGACGCGGCGCCTGAGGCTCGACGTTCCCACGACCGCGCCGCGAGGCAGCTCCGAGATCCCGCCGCCGCTCCGGCTCACCAGGACGTCGCGGGGATCCTCCCGGGGCGGAAAGGCAGCCAGGCAGAGCCCGGAGGGAAGCGTGGCGGGGAGGTCCTTCAGGCTGTGGACCGCCAGATCCACGCGCCCGTCCAGGAGGGCCTCCTCGAGCTCCCGAACGAAGAGTCCCTTGCCGCCGAAGTCTGCGAGCGCGACCTGGCGGGTACCCGGGCCGAAGACCTGGGTGCTGTCGCCCGAGGTCCTGATGGGAACGATCTCGACCCGCGCCGGCGTCGCCAGGCTCCGGAGGCGTCCCGCGACCAGCTCGGCCTGCCTGAGCGCCAGCGGGCTTCCCCGGGAGCCGACGCGGATGGGCGTCGCGAGCCCCATCAGGCGTCCTCGCCTCGCCCGCGAAGGCCGAACAGCTCGGAGACCAGCACGGCCCACCGCCGGCCACGGCCGCTCTGCGACGTCTCGCGGAGCTTGACCGTCGGACCGTGCAGGATCTTGTTCACGATGGCGCTCGACAGGGCCTCGATGGCCGCGCGCGTCTCGGGCGAGGGGTCGTGAAGCCGGGCTAGGGCTTTTGCCACCTCGCCCTGGCGGATCGCCTCGATCTTTTCACGGAGCGAGACGATGGTGGGCACGACCTCCAGGGCCTTGAGGCGCGAGAGGAACTTGTCGACCTCTCGCTCCACCAACGCCTCGGCCTTCTGGGCCTCGCGGAGCCGCTCGCGCAGGTTGGCTTCCACCACCTGGCGGAGGTCGTCGATGTCGTAGCAGAAGACGTTGTCCAGGTCGTTGACCCCCGGCTCCACGTCGCGGGGGACCCCGATGTCGATGAAGAAGAGCGGCCGGGAGCGGCGGGCGTGGAGGGCGTGCAGGACATCTTCCTTCCGGACGATCGGCTCGGCCGCGCCGGTGGAACTGATCACGATGTCCACGCGGCCCAGCACCTCCCGGCACTCCTCGAAGGGGACCGGGGTGCCGGGCAACGCCCGGCAAAGCTCGAGGGCCCGGCTCCACGTCCGGTTGGCGACGTAGAGGGGGAACACGCCCTGGTCCACGAGATGCCTGGCGGCCAGCTCGCCCATCTTCCCCGCGCCGATCAGGAGCACGGACTTCCCCTGGAGTCCCCCGAAGATCTTCTTCGCCAGCTCGATGGCTGCGAAGGACACGGACACGGCGTGGCGGGCCACGTCCGTGTCGGTCCTCACCCGCTTCGCGACAGCGAACGCCTGGGTCAGCAGGCCGTGCAGAACCGGGCCCATGGTCCCGCAGTGCTGGGCCAGGTTGAAGGCCTCCTTGACCTGGCCCAGGATCTGGGGCTCACCGAGGACCATCGAGTCGAGGCTCGACGCCACCCTGAAACAGTGATGGATGGCCTCGGCGTCGGTCTTCGTGTACACGAGCGGATCGAGGGAGGTCGGCTCGACACCGCGTTGCTGGCAGAGTAAGCCGAAGGCTATCCTTCGTGCCTCCGAGGGAACGTCGGCCAGGCCGTACACCTCCACGCGGTTGCACGTGGAAAGGATCATGGCCTCGGCCAGGCACCCCGTCGCGTGGGCCGACGCGAGGACTTCCCGCAGTTTGTCCTCCTCGAGCGCGAGCTGCTCGCGGAGCTCGATGGGGGCGGTCCGGTGGTTGAGGCCCGAGACGAAGAGGGTCGCCATCAGGATCCCCCGTGCCTGCCCGGGAGGAAAAACCCCGCCCCCAAGGTCAAGAGGAGCGCGGCAAAGCCGACGACGGCGAAGTAGGCGGCGCGCCGACCCCGCCAGCCGGCCACGACTCGACCCGACAGCGTGGCGGCGTAGATCAGCCACGCGACAAAGGAGAACAGGGCGAGCGGGTCGAAGGTGAAAACGCTTCCCCAGGCGGCCCCGGCCCAGACGGCGCCCAGGATCAGCCCCGCGGTGAGGAACGGAAACCCGAGAGTCAGGGCGCGGAAGGTGATCCGGTCCAGCGTCTCGAGCGAGGGGAGCCGGTAGTAAAAGGCGCCAGGTCGCTTGGACTTGAGCTGACGCTCCTGAAGCAGATACATGATGCCGCCGGCGAAGTTCAGGACAAAGGCCGAGATCCCCAGGAGCGCCAGCACGGCGTGCACCGCGATCCAGGCGCTCCTGAGCGCCGGGGCCAGATCACCGAGACCACCTGGCAGCGCGATCGTCGAGAGGCTGAAGGAGAGGACCACGGGGAGCACGAAGGCGCTCAGGACGTTGACACCGTACTGGCGCTCCGCCCAGAGGGTGAGCAGGACAGAGGCCCAGACGAGGAGCGACACGGCCTCGGGGAGCGTGGCGAGGGGAGCGCGGGCGAGCTCGACCCCGCGAACCACGAGGGCAAGCGTGTGAAGCACCCAGCCTGCCAGCGTCGCGAGGGAGCCGAGCCGATAGAGGCCCTCCCGCCGGTGAACCAGGTACGCGAGCGCCAGACCGGTGGCGACGAGATAGGCGCCGAGGGCCAGGTTGAGCAGGAGAGCATTCAACGGGGAATCCTCAGTCGGAGACGCTCAGCCGGGAGCCCCGTCCAGAACGAGGGAGTCCCCGGCGTAGAGGTTCAGGCTGTCGCGGCGAACGTAACCGACGATCGTGAGGCCGAGCTGCTCGGCCAGGCTCACCGCCATCTCCGTGGGCGAGGTCCGCGAGGCGACTAGCGGTACCCCCATCCGGGCCGCCTTCAGGAGCATCTCCGACGAGATGCGGCCGGTGGAGAGGAGGATCCTGTCGTCGGTGGGGATGCCGTTCAGGAGCGCCTCCCCCTTCACTTTGTCAACCGCGTTGTGCCGGCCCACGTCCTCGGCCACGACGAGGAGCCGGTCGCCATCGCTCAGGGCCGCGCCGTGGATGCCGCGCGAGGTGCGGTAGTTCTCGGCCGCGGCGTAGAGGTCCTTCATGCGCTGGAAGAGCTGCTCCGGGCGCACGCGGAGGGAAGAGCGAATCCGCGGAAACAGCCTGGGGTCGATCCTGAAGGTGATCCCGCCGCCGCAGCCCGAGGTCAGGATGCGCTCCGTCGGGAGCTCCACCTCTCGGGTGAGCGTCACGTCGGCCCGGCCGTCCACTTCCGAGACGTCCAGATGCGCGATGTCGCCGAGCGACGCGATCACCTTCTCGAGCCAGAGGTACCCGACCACCAGGCAGTCGAGCTTGAGCGGGGAGCAGAGGAGCGTGACGAACTTTTGGCCGTTCACGTAGACCACCAGCGGCTGCTCGCGAACGACCTCGCTCTTGAGCTCAGCGACCCTGCCGCCCTTCAGCTGGATCAGACTCCTCATCCGGCCGCCTCCTGCAAGCTGAAACGCCCTTCGGGCCCCTCTATCATACCAGACCACACCAGGCATCGAACTCCGAGAGCCGGCCAGAGTCGGCGGTCACGGTCGGCGAGCGCCACGACGGCCTTGACACGGCTACCGCTGGCCCCTACATTTGGTCCGTGAAAGCGCGAGCATGAGTCAGGTCACAGAGGAAGCCGTCCTCAACGCCCTCCGGAACGTGAAGGATCCGGACCTCCACACGGACGTGGTGAGTCTCGGGTTCGTGCGGAACCTGGCGATCCAGGACTCCCGCGTCAGCTTCACGCTCGAGCTGACCACCCCGGCCTGTCCCGCCAAGGGGCTCCTCGAGCGCCAGGCGAAGGACGAGGTGATGAAGGTTCCGGGAGTGGAAGGCGTTCAGGTGCGGCTGACCGCCCGCGTCCGGTCCTCGGTTCCCGGTGAGGACGCGCCGCAGGTCAAGAACACCATCGCCATCTCGTCGGGCAAGGGCGGCGTGGGCAAGTCGACGGTCGCGGTGAACCTCACCCTGGCCCTCCATCAGGCGGGGTGCAAGGTCGGCCTCCTCGACGCGGATGTCTACGGCCCGGACATCCCGCTCATGATGGGAGCCCGCGGGCGGCCGGGGATGTTCCAGAGCCGGATCATTCCCGTCGTGAGTCACGGAATCCGCCTCATCTCCCTGGCCTTCTTCATCAAGGAGGACGAGGCGGCGATCCTGCGGGGCCCGATGCTCTCCTCCACCATCAAGCAGTTC
>JACQWB010000199.1 GCA_016209385.1 Candidatus Rokuibacteriota bacterium | reverse complement strand
GCCATAATTGCTCTATGCTGACCAATAGTTGTCGGTAGCGGGGCACTCCAGCGGTTTGACAAGGCCTTGAAAATGGGAAAGAATTCTCGCAGCCGTTGAAAGTTTAAGAGTGAGCTATGCCGACCAGCATACTCAATAGTTAGCCGCATGAGGTGAACAGAACAACGCGGGGGAGGACAGCGGTGGCGACAGCGGGAGATGCATCGAATACCATTAGCGGTAGGTACACGGACGCGTACTCCATCGCAGACTCGAATGTGAGTTGGGGCAACATGGTAAAAACACTTGGTATCGTAGCCGGCGTTGTGATTGCGCTCGCGGGCTTCCTTGCCGGAGGTCAGTTTGGGGTAGGTGCTGTCGTCCTTTTCCTCGTACTCGCCGCTGCGGTCGGCAGCTCGTTTTACATGTTTGGCGTCATGATCGCAGCGCAGGGCCAGGTCCTCCGAGCGGTCCTCGGCACCGCGGTCAACACGTCGCCGCTGCTGTCTACGGATCAGAAGCGTGACGTCATCACACATGTCGCCGCGTCGACGCTCACTGCAGCAACGGACGCAAATCAGTGGGGGTAACAGCGCCATGAGAGCGGCTAACAACCGGCTCGAGCGGCCCGGCGAGGCGCCGGCCGCTCAGCCGGAGCGTTAGATTGCCCTTGGACTCTCAGGGTTTTGGAATGATGGACGACTTCGAAATTGCCGAGATCCAGACAGGCGAGACCAGCATCTTTGCGCGCTGGTCCGGCTCCGGGTCGCCGATCCTCTTGTTGCACGGTTTTCCACAGACACACCTGATGTGGCGCAGCGTTGCGCCGATGCTTGCTCGCAACTTTACGGTAGTCTGCCCCGATCTTCGCGGCTATGGGCGCAGCGGTTGTCCGGCCTCCACCCCGGACCGTGCACCATACGCGAAGCGCGCCATGGCGCAGGACATGGTGATCGTCATGGAGCAGCTTGGCTTTGCGCGCTTCTCTGTCGCGGGGCATGACCGTGGCGGTCGCGTTGCTTATCGCATGGCTCTTGACCATCCGAATCGCGTCGACCGCCTCGCCGTCCTCGACATGCTGCCGACGGCGACGGTATGGGACCGGGCCGATTCGAGATTCGCGTTGGCCTACTGGCCTTGGTCGCTGCTGGCTCAACCCGAGCCGCTTCCGGAACGCATCTTGGCAGTGGCATCTGAAGCTATCGTCGACAATGCGCTCGGAGGATGGGGTTCTCCCTCGGCTGTATTCCCCCCGCAGGTGCGTGCGGCCTATGCCCAGGCGATCAGTGATCCCGCGCACGCCCATGCTATCTGTGAGGAATATCGAGCCGCCGCGACGCTCGATCGCGAGCATGACAAGGCGGATAGCTTGGAGGGGCGACGCATAGCCTGTCCTCTACTGGCCCTCTGGAGCGCTGGTGGGGCACTTGATACTTGGTATGCAGCGGCCGGTGGACCAGTCGCGCTTTGGCAAGCCTGGGGCGACGATGTTCAAGGCCACGCGCTCAACGCAGGCCATTTTTTCCCGGAAGAGTCTCCCCAACACACGACCGAAGCTTTGAACCGCTTCTTCGCCACTGACTCGCGCGGTCAATCTAACAACCTATTGCAGCCGACCGGCCAAGAGCGGCCGGCGGCTGAATAGGAACGATGGGCCGACGCTCGCCGCCGTTGCTTCGCAACGACTGCTCGCTTTCGGCCCATCGGGGTGGCGGCTGTACGCATCCGCGTGCTGGGCCGCTCGCGCGGCCCATCACGAGGCTGGAGCCGTCAGGCGCGTCAGCCAGCAAGCTTGCCTCGGCGCCTGCGGCTCAGCCGCCGCCCCGGTATCCCGATGCAGCCGTTGCGACGCGCGGAACCACTGAACCGCCATGGGGGCGGTGGTAATCTGCCGGCGTGACTTACGAGTGGGACCCAGCCAAGGCTGCGGCGAACGTCAAGAAGCATCGCGTCACCTTCGAGGAGGCCGCGTCATTGTTCCTCGACCCCTCGGCGCTCACGTTCTGGGACCCGGATCACTCCGAACAGGAAGACCGGGAGATCACGATCGGCCGTTCAGCACGGCGACGCGTTCTCTTCGTTGCGCACGCCCCGCGCGACGGCCGTGTTCGAATCATCAGCGCGCGGCGGGCGACGCGCCAGGAGCGGAAACAGTATGAGGAAGCAGTTGGCGAAGCGACGCAGTGACGATCTCCGTCCCGAATACGACCTCGCGCGCTTGAAAGGCGGCGTACGGGGCAAGTACTACAGGCAGGCGACCGCGGGGACGAATCTGGTTCTCTTGGAGCCAGACGTGGCGCGCGCTTTTCCCGACAGCAGCTCGGTGAATCGCGCTCTTCGGCTGCTACAAGAGGTCGCCACGAAGAGTTCCGGACGATCCCGAAAGTCGGTTGGTGATCGCCGGAGAGCAACGGGATAACTTCGGCATGCAGCCGACGCGCTTCGCGCGCGGCTGATACCGGCGTTAGGTAGCCCGAGCAACATCCCCAGGCCGCTTTTCAGGAAGGCAGAATGAAAACCATTGGGATCATCGGCGGGATTGCGCCGGAGTCAACCGTTGAATACTACCGCTCGATCGTCGCGTTATACCGCGAGCGGAAGCGCGATGGGAGTTACCCGCCGATCGTGATCAACAGTATCGACCTGAAGAAGATGCTGGACCTGATCGGCGCGCAGAAGTTGGCCGAAGTCACCGAGTATCTGCTGGGTGAAGTGACGAAACTGGCACGCGCCGGGGCCGAGTTGGGTCTTCTGGCTTCGAATACGCCCCATATTGTGTTCGAGGAGATTCGACCGCAGTCCCCGATTCCGCTGGTCAGCATTGTGGAAGCCGCATGCCGGGCCACGCGAGCGCTGGGGCTGAACCGAGTGGGCCTGTTTGGCACCCGCTTTACGATGCAGGCGCGATTTTACCCGGAGGTGTTCTCCAGGCAGGGAATCACTGTCATCGTACCTGACTTGGACGATCAGGAGTATATTCACGGCACATACATGAGCGAGCTCGTCAATGGCGTCTTTCGAGGCGAAACGCGCGAGCGATTGCTGGCGGCAGTAGATCGGTTGATAGAGCGGGAGGGGATTCAGGGCCTGATCCTAGGCGGGACAGAGCTGCCGCTGATCCTGCGGGACGGGGCTCACAGAGGGATTCCGTTCTTGGATACAACCAGGATCCATGCCGAACGGACTGTCGCTGAAATGCTTGGGGAGGCAGGCTGACGACGGCGGGCGGCCGCGGCCGACGGCCAGCGGTAGGCGGCATCATTGGGGCGCTGCATGTTGTGCAAGAAGGGAGGCGCATCAGGCTCTTGGCCATGGCGCCTGCCGTGCTGATCTACGACGATGCCTGCCCGGTGTGCCGGGCGGGAATGCGCTGGGTCGCGGGTTGCGCGCTCCCGGGCCGCTTCGAGTTCGTGCCCTGCCAGTCCCCCGAGCGGCGGCGTCGCTTTCCGTCGATTTCCGAGGCGGCCTGCCTCCAGGCGCTCCAGCTCGTGCTCCCCGACGGGCGCCTCCTGGCCGGAGACCGCGCCATTCCCGAGATCCTTCGACGCCTCCGGCGCTGGCGCTGGCTTGCGCACCTGTTCGCGTTGCCGGGCGTGGCGCTCCTCGCGCCACGCCTCTACGGGTGGGTGGCGCGCAACCGCTACGCGCTCTCCTGTGCGCTGGCGAGGCGCTGATGCCTGAGCTGAGCGGGAAGGCGGCGCTGGTGACGGGAGCGTCGAGCGGGATCGGGGCGGCGACAGCCCGGGGTCTCGCCCGCGCGGGGATGCGGGTCGCGCTGCTGGCTCGACGGAAGGAGCGGCTCGAGGCCCTGGCTCAGGAGATCGCCGGACAGGACGGCCAGGCGCTGGTTTGCCCCGGGGACGTGACCGAGCCTCCCGCGGTCCAGTCCGCCGTCGAGCGGATGCTGAGCCGGTGGGGCCGGATCGATCTGCTGGTGAACAACGCGGGCCGGGGACTGGCGGCGCCCTTCGAGGCCACCGCGCCGGAGGAGCTCAGGGCGATTCTGGAAGTGAACCTGATCGGCGTTCTCACGGCCACGCAGGCGGTTCTGCCGCCCATGCGGAAAGCCGGATCGGGCCATATCATCAATGTCAGCTCTGTCGTGGGCCGGCGGGGGCTTCCGTATCGGGCCGCGTACGGCGCGACGAAGTTCGCGCTCGTCGGGCTCACGGAGGCGCTGCGCCAGGAGCTCCGCGAGAGCGGGATCCACGTCAGCCTGGTCTACCCGATCTACACGACGGGGACCGAGTTCGACGAGGCGGAGCCGAAGAAGATCCAGCCGCACCGCTACGGCCCGAGCCAGTCCGCCGAGCAGGTGGCCCGGGCGATCGTCCGCTGCGCCCGGCATCCTCGAGCCGAGGTCTACCCGTATCCCTCGGCACGGATCCTGGCCGTCCTGAGCGCGCTCGCCCCGGGCTTCGTGGATTGGATGATGGCGCGCATCATCCGCCGCTGACTCAGGCCGCCCGCTTTGCCGCCGCAGGGGCGGGGGTCGGGTCTTTCACCGCCACGAGGAAGAGCAGGGCCGCCGCGCCCATGAAGGCGGCGATCAGGCCGAAGGCGGGCCCGTAGTCGAAGGACGCGATCAGGAGGCCCGCCAGGATGGGCCCCGCCGCCTCGCCGCTGTCCCAGATCGTGCCGAAGACTCCCATCGCCGAGCCCATCCGCCCCGCCCTCACGAGATCCGCCACGAGTGCCGTTGTCGACGGGGTGACGATCGCCACCCCCAGGCCGAAAAGCGCGGAGACCGGGAAGAGGAGCAGGAGTGAGGTCAGCGTCGGGATCGCCGGCAGCGTGCCGGCGCAAAGAAAGAGGCCGGCCAGGATCATGGGCTTCCGGCCGACCCGGTCGGAGAGGCGCCCCGAGAGCGGCTTGGCGAGCATGGTGGTGGCGAGCTGGACGCCCATCACGAGGGCGATCTCGGCGTCGTTCAGGCCGATCCCCTTGGCGTAGGGCGGGAAGAAGCCGAGGAAGGCGCCGTAGCCCACGTAGAGCGCGGCCTCGAGCGTCGAAGCGATGATCACGGCGCGGCTCGAGCAGACCTCGCGGATGCCGCTCCAGAAGCGGCGTGAGCGCGCACCGAGGGTGGAGGCCCCGCGCGGGCGGCCGTCGTCTGGAAGACGGAGAACCATGGGGAGCGGGAGGAGGCCCAGGACTCCGACGCCGAGATACGTGAGCGGGTAGCTCGCCGTGTAGAACAGGAGCGACCCCCCGAGGAGAGGCCCCAGGGTGCGGCCCAGATCGCCTGCCGCGGCGAACCAGCCGAGCGTCTCCCCGCGTCCTCGCGGCGAGAGGTCGGCGACGAAGGCCGAGGCCACGGGGGCGAAGATGGCGGTGGCGAAGCCGTGGAGGAAGCGGAGCGCCAGGAGCGTGCCCGGCGACTGGACGAGCGGGTAGAGGAACGGTGGCGCCGCGAAGAAGACGCACCCGAGCAGCATCATGCGCTTGCGCCCCAGCAGATCGGAAAGGGCCCCCGCGGGGAGCTTGACGACGACGCCCGTCACGGTCGAGGCCGCCACGATCAGGCCGATCAGCTCGGGCGCGGCGCCGAGATCCTGGGCGAAGCGCGGCAGCACCGGGCTTCGGGCCATCGTGTAGCCGAACCGGGCCAGGAACTCCGCCAGGACCAGCGCGAGGAACGGGCTCACGGGCGCACGGAGAAGATGGCGATCCCGAGAATGCCGGCCGCGATGATGACCACCGGCTCCGGGATCTTGAAGCGCGTGAGGATCGCGAGCGCGGCGAGCGCGATCAGCAGGGTCGGGGGATCGATGATCGCGCGGCGGGCCAGGACGAAGCAGGCCCCGGCGATGGCGCCCGCCGCGGCCGCGGTCACGCCCCGCACGAAGGCCTTCACCTGGGGGTTCTCGCTGAAGCGGTCGAACCACGGGTAGGGGATCACGACGAACAGGTAGATCGGGAGGAACACCCCAATCGCCGCCATGAGGGCTCCGACCTGCCCCCCGACGAGGTAGCCGATGAACGCCACCGTGATGACGATCGGTCCCGGCGTGATCATCGCGACGGCGACAGCGTCCAGGAACTGCTTGTCGTTCAGCCACCGGTACTCCTGAACCACGCCCCCGTAGAGGAACGGCACGATGGCCAGGCCGCTTCCGAACACGAAGGCGCCGGCCTTGGCGAAGAACCAGAGGATCTGCCCCAGGGTGCCTGCCGAGGCGGCGGGACCGATGCCCGAGAGGAGCGAGGCCGGAAGCGGGAGCACGGCCCAGAGCGACGCCCGGGCGCTCCGGAGCCAGCGGGGCGGGGCCTCGATGAAGAGGACGGCGACCCCGCACAGGATGAAGAGGGTGGCGATCTCGGATTCGGTCCAGGCGGTGACGACCGCCATCACGGCGAAGACGGACCAGAGGAGCCGGGCGGATCCGACGGTCAGGCGGGTGAGCCGGTACGCGGCACGGACGATGATGCCGATCACCCCGGCGCCGACGCCGTAGAACGCGGCCTGCATCCACGTGAGCCCGCCGTACTGGACGTACAGCATGCTGATCGCGACCGTCATCAGGTACGAGGGGAGGATGAAGGCGAGCGACACGAGCGTGGCCCCCCAGACCCTCGAATGGACATAGCCCAGGCAGATCGCGAGCTGGGCCGCCAGCGGGCCCGGAGCGAGCTGCGAGAGGGCGAGGCCCTTCATGTAGTCTTCCTTGCTGAACCACTTCCGCTGCTCGACCAGGTCCCGCTGCATATAGCCGACGAGGGCGACGGGCCCGCCGAAGCCCAGGCTCCCCAGATAGAGGAAGTACCGGACCAGCTCCCAGAGGGTGGCGGGCGTCCCGAAGGCGCCCGCGGCCCGGCTCACGCCCCGACCTCCGCGCCCGCGTCCAGCAGCCGCTCCACCACCGCTAGCTCCGTTCTCCGATCGTGGCGTAGAGGCCGTCGAACAGGGTCATGCCGTGGGCCAGAACCTCGTGGTCGTCCTTGAGCGCCGCCAGGAGCCCGCGGATCGCCAGATCAATGCCGCGGGCCTCGTCCCGGTGGAACTTCTGGTCGCGGAGATCGGCCTCGTGGACGACCTCGGCCAGGGGGACGAGCCGGCGGTCGCCCGGGCTTGAGCGCTTGAGAAGCGTCTCGAAGGTGCAGTCCTCGCCCTGGTGACCGAACTCGGCCCCGAGGGCGTCGAACGGGATCGCGTCGGCGGGGAACTCCTCGGGCGACGCGAAGAGGAACTGGGCCTCCGGGTCGATGAAGCGCCTGATCAGCCACGCCGAAGCGACCCGGTCCACGTGGGGACGGGGACGGGTGACCCAGCGCTTTCCGCGGAGGCCTTCGAGTGCGGTGGGGGTGCGGTCCTCGGCGGAGGCGGCCGGGTCCCGGCGGCGCAGCTCGATCGTCTGCTTCAGGCGCTCGACCTCCCGGTAGCCGGGGGCGTCGAAGAAGTCGGTCTCCCGGATCCGCTCGAGGTCGCGGGCCAGGCGGCCGACCTCGTCGTCGCGCCATGCGGCGGCCCGGCGAGAGGCCTTCCTGTCGAGGTTGCGTAGGAGCTTCCGATAACGCTCCGCCAGGTCGCGGTAGTCCCGGTCCCGGGCGTCCTGGAAGAGCCGCACCACCTCGTCGGGCTTGAGGTTCTCGATCCGATCTACCTTGAGGAGCGTGGCCTCCCCCCGGTCCTTCTGGATCTCCTGGCTGAGCCACTGGAACTGCTCGTAGGTCTCGGGCGTGAACGGCAGCAGGTAGACCGAGTTCTTGAGCGCGACGGCCCCCAGGGCCCGGAGCTTTCGCCAGACGCGCACCCTGAGGCTCGAGGGGTGGGGCGGAAGGCTCACGATCAGGACGAGCCACGGTTTCATGATGTATCAGTTGTTGCAAACAGTAATAGCACATGTTTCACCTGTCAAGGCGTTTTTTTCGGGTCGGCGAAGCGCGAGCAGATCGAGGCCGGGGAAAGGGGCTCGGGCGCGGCGCGACGCTCAGCGCCCGAAGAGGCGGCTGAGAAGGCCGGGCCTGGACGGCGGCGCGGCGAGCCGTCCTTCGGCGAAGGCGGCGCTGAAGCCCTCGAAGCGCTGCCAGTAGTCGGGGAGAAGCTTGGCCAGGGCCACCTGGGCGCCCACGAGACGCCGGGCTTCCTCGCTCCCCGCCTCCGCCTGGGTCACGGTCCCCCGCTCCGTTTCGGGGAGGCCCGTCCAGTAGGCCTGCCGGAGATAGACGAGAAACTCCTGGACCAGGCGCGCGAACTCGCGGCGGTCTTCCGCGTTGTCGGCTTCGGGCATCGGCCGCCTGTGCTTCCGGCGGAGCTGGACCATCAGGTCCAGGCAGACGGCGTCCACGGCCTCCTCCAGGCGCTCGCGGACCTGGGCGTCGATCCTCCCGAGGAGGCCGCGGGGGTC
This sequence comes from Candidatus Rokuibacteriota bacterium, assembly GCA_016209385.1. Classification (NCBI taxonomy): domain Bacteria; phylum Candidatus Rokuibacteriota; species Candidatus Rokuibacteriota bacterium. The sequence goes on along the minus strand of JACQWB010000199.1, from coordinate 5,989 downwards.
GTCGGGGTCACGCCGGAGCGAGGTGCCGAAGGGCGAGGTCATGCCTGGAACATCCGGCGGAGGCCCTCGGGAAAGTCGAGGGGCTCCAGGTCGAAGGTTTTGAAGAAGGGCGTCGGGTCGCAGACGTTGTGTTCCTCGAGCATGAGGAGCTGGTCCGAGGTCAGCGGGAAGAACGGGATGTGCTCGAGGACTCCTACGAGCGGGCGCATCAGGCCCAGCGGCTGGTAGACCTTGCGGACCCTGGGCTTGCCCAGGGCCGCACCGACCAGGTCCAGGATCTCGACGAAGGCGTACGGTCGTGGCCCGCCCGCCTCGTAGGTCTGGCCGATGGTCGTGTCCCGCTCGAGGGCCCGGGCGAAGGCTTCGGCGACCTGCTCCACCGGGACCGGCTGGAGCCGGTATCGCCCGTCGCCGATCACGGGCACGATGGGGAGCCACCGCACCATGCGCGCCAGCAGCGTGACGAACCCGTCGCCCGGACCGTAGATCACCGACGGGCGGAAGATCGTCCACCTGAGCCCGCTCCGCCTCACCAGCTCCTCGGCCTCCCACTTGGTCCGGTGGTAGCGCGAGCGCGCCCCGGGGCGCGTGCCGAGGGCGCTCATCTGGAGGTACCGCGTCACCCCTGCCGCCTGCGCGGCTTCGAGCACGTGGGCAGTGGCCGCGGTGTGCAGGCGCTCGAAACGAACGCCGATCCCCGGATGCTCGCGGATGATCCCGACGAGGTGGATGACGGCGGCGCAGCCATGGATCGAATCCGCGAACCCTTTAGGGGTGAGCACGTCTCCGGGGGCGCGTTCGATGGCCTCGAAGCCCCGCAGATCCTGCTCGGAGCCGGGGCGTACGAGGCAGCGGACGATGAAGCCGTGGGCCTGGAGCGCTCGGATCACCGCTTTGCCGACAAACCCCGTCCCGCCCGTGACAAAGATCCGTGCCATCTGCCGAGACTCTGGCGCATCCTATCACTCCGCCCCGGGGGCCGCAACGCTGCGGAATTTCCTGTCGCGTCAGCGCCCCCTCGCCGGTATCATGAAAGCGCATGCGGCGCGTGTCGGCCCTTCCCGTCGTCTTCCTCCTCCTCGCGCTCGGCATCCCAGCGGCGGCCCACTCCCAGGACTTCTCCGCGGTGGACCAGGCTGCCCTCGACGCGGTGAACGCCGGCGAGATCCCGGGCGCGGTGATCCTGGTCGGGCAGGGCGAGCGCGTGCTCTACCGGAAGGCGTTTGGCTTGAGGAGCCTCCTGCCGGCGCGCGAGCCGATGACGGAGGACACGATCTTCGACGTGGCCTCGCTCACGAAGGTGATGGCGACGGCGCCCGCGGTCCTCCTGCTCGTCGAGCAGGAGAAGGTGAGCCTCGACGCGCCGCTAGCGCGGTACCTGACGGAGTTCAAGGGACGGAAGTATCGGGAGCTCACGATCCGGCGCATCCTTACCCACACCGCCGGGCTCGGCGATCTGCCGCCGGCGGAGGCGCTCCGCGAGAGGTTTCCCAAGACCGCCCGCGCGCTGGCCGAGGGCGCGCTTCAGTACCCGCCCGGGGGCGGCTTCCGGTACAGCGACACGGGCTTCATCCTCCTCGGCGAGCTGGTGCGTCGCGTGAGCGGTGAGCCCCTCGATCGGTTCGTCGCCCGCCGCCTCTTCGAGCCGCTGGGGATGCGGGACTCCGCCTTCAACCCGGATCCCCGCGTCAGCTCCCGCATCGCTCCCACCGAAGTGGTGAACGACGGCCTCCTGTGGGGCCGGGTCCACGACGGCAACGCCCGCCTCCTCGGCGGCGTGGCCGGCCACGCCGGCCTCTTCTCGACGGCCGACGACCTCGCCCGCTTCTGCCAGATGCTGGTGAGCGACGGCCGGTTCCAGGGCGCGCAGATCCTGGCGCCGGCCACGGTCAGGACGATGCTGAGCCCGCTCACGGTCGGCGAGGTGACGCGGGCCCTCGGCTGGGACATGGCCTCCCCCTTCTCGCGCCCGCTCGGTCCGTTCTTCCCGCACGGCTCGGTCGGACACACCGGCTTCACGGGGACGGCGCTCTGGGTGGACCCGCCCAGCCGGAGCTACCTCGTCCTCCTGACGAACCGCGTGCACCCGTACGGGAAGGGGCGGGTCGGCGAGATCAGGATGCGCGTCGCGGCGGCGGTCGGCGCCGCGCTCTTCGCCCCGCCACTCCCCCGCGTGGAGGTCGCCGCAGCCCAGGCGCGCGTCCCGGCCGCGGACGCGCCAGCCGCCCCGCGGGAGCCGACGCAGAGCGGGCTCGACGTCCTGGCGGCGCAGCAGTTTTCCCTCCTCAGAGGGCGCTCGGTCGGGCTCGTGACCAACCAGACGGGCGTGGACGCCCGCCGCCGGCGCGGGATCGATCTGATCGCCCGGGCGCGTGGGGTCATGCTCAAGGCCATCTTCGCCCCCGAGCACGGGCTCACCGGCCAGGCCACGCAGCCCGTGCCTCACGCCAGGGACCGGGCGACAGGCCTGCCGGTCTGGAGCCTCTACGGCGCCGAGCGACGGCCGACGCCGAGCATGCTCGACGGGATCGATACGCTCGTTTTCGACATCCAGGACGTTGGCATCCGCTACTACACGTATCTGACGACGCTGGTCTATCTCCTGGAGGAGGGCGCGCGCCGGAACATCCGGGTCGTGGTCCTCGACCGGCCGAACCCGCTCACCGGAAAGCTCGTGGAGGGGCCGATGATGGACCCCGACCTCCGCTCCTTCACGGCGCCCCACCCACTCCCGGTGCGGACGGGCCTCACCATCGGGGAGTTCGCGAAGCTCGTCGTGGCCGAGCGCAGCCTGCCCGTTTCGCTGACCGTGATCCCGCTTGGGGGCTGGGAGCGCTCCCGCTGGTACGACGAGACCGGCCTCGCCTGGATCAATCCGTCGCCCAACATTCGCTCGCTCCACCAGGCGCTCCTCTACGCCGGGATCGGGCTCCTCGAGCCGACGAACCTCTCGGTCGGGCGCGGCACGGCGGCACCGTTCGAGGTGGTGGGGGCGCCCTGGATTGCCCCGATCGCGGTGGCTGAGGCGATGAACGCCAAGGGCCTCGCCGGCGTCAGCTTCTTTCCGGTCTACTTCACGCCGGCGGCGGACAAGTACGCGCGCGAGCACGTCGGGGGGGTGAGGCTGGTGGTGACGGACCGGGAGGCGGTGAGGCCGGTGGCCGTGGCGCTGGCTCTCGCGAGAGCGCTCAGGGAACGCTACCCGACCGAGTTCCGGCCGGAGGCGATCCAGAATCTCCTGGTGAACCGCTCCACCATGTGGGCCTTCCTCCGCGGCGAGCCGCTGATGCGGATTCTCGACTGGGCCGAGGTGGAGCGGGCCGACTTCCTCCAGCGCAGGCAGTCACACCTCATTTACCGGTAGCCCGCTTCGCCTCGGGGCCGCGGGTCCTGTCGCCCCCTCCCCACGCCTTCGGCGTCGGGGGCACAGCCCCAGCGTCGGCGCCACCCCCCGCCCGGTGTGGGGGACCCCCCGGCGCCGCCGCTGGGGCGCCCCGCTCGCCGCGCCACCCGCGGCCCGCTCAGCGAGGCGCCCCAGGCGATCCCGGACGGGAGGCGGCGCCCGGGGCGCCCCACCGCGCGCAGTCCGACGAGCACGGTGGGGCTGGGTCCCCGGCGCACGCACGCTGAAAGCGTGGTGCGCGGGGAGGGGGACAGGACCCGTCCGGGATCGCTGACGAGGAGGCCGGGACGGACCCGCGGCGCCGTCTGCCTCATTCGCGCTCGGCGATTCGGAGGGATCGTCCGGCCGGGTCGCGGACCTCTCCGCGCCGCCCCTTCGGGATTGTGACCGTGGCCGGATCGCCGTCGCTCACGAAGCGCTCGTCGGGGTTCCGCTCGAAGTACTTGAGCCAGTGATCGAGCTCGGACTCCAGCGCCTGGATTCGCGGCACGCGGTAGGGGTCGAAGCGCCGGGAGAACGGCGAGGGCGCGGCGCCGCCGGCCACCATCAGGATGGCGTCGTGGCGGTACGTGACGCCGTCGACGCTCCCGCGGGTCGCCCAGCCGAGCTCCTTCGGGTAGGCGCCCATGGGGAGCGCGAGGGTCCGCGGCTGGTAGCCCGGGACGAGGCGCTGGATCCAGCGCTGGGCCCCGGCGAGCTGCGCTCGGACCGTGGGCTCGGGGTATTTCGAGAGGTTAGCGTGCCAGAGCGTGTGGTTGCCGATCTCGAAGCCGCGGCTCACCAGGTAGCGGAGCTTCCGCGCCTCGTGGCCGGGCTGGCCGAAGAGCCGGTGCGGTTGCGCAGCGCCGGGAAGCACGTAGAACGTCGCCTTCAGGCCGAAGTCGGGGTGGGCCCGGGCGAAGGCTTCGAGGATCGCGACCGCGCAGGTCGGATCGATCTCGGGCTCGCCGTCTCGCTCCAGGTAGCGGAACTGGCCGGGGGAGGAGTCGTCGAAGGTGAGCACCACCGGGCTGGTTCCCGCGGGGAGGTTGAGCGTCCCGTCCAGGAGCTCGGTGAGGGCCACGAGGCGGTAGCCGCGCTCCCAGAGCCGCCCGAGGTCCCGGCGGAAGTTGGCCGGCGTCCGGGCCCAGCGTGCCTCGGGCTCGGCGATCTGGTGGTAGGCCAGGATCATGACGCGGCCGAGCTCGTTGGGCCTGAGCTGGGCGAGCGCTCGGTCGGGCGATCCCGCGCACGCCGCGAGCCCGAGAACCAGCCAGAGCCAGGGCGGGCGGGCTCGCGTCACCGGGGGGGCCGGGGCCCGGACGCCATGGCCACCTTGGGACGGAGCGCCGCCCCGGTGTACTCGTTGCGCGGGTTCCAGAGCATCCAGCCCACGGCCCCCGCGTCCTCCGCCGCCTTCAGCTGGGCGCGGACCTCTCTCACGCCGAACGGCCGCCGGTCGAAGGCGTAATCGCGGAAGTCCTGGATCCACGGCCGCACCTTGACGCCGGTGTGCGCCGCGCGCTGGCGGACGAGCCGGACGGTCTGAAAGACGATCTGGTACGGGTGCTCGACGGGGTTCCGGTAGCCCGGGATGCCCCGGTGGTAGCCGGAGGGATAGACCATGGGGCTCAGGTAGTCCACGTGGGCGGCCAGCTCCTCGATCCGCTGTCCGATGTCGGTGTCGTTCTCGTTGAACGCGGTATAGCCGAAGATGTCGGCAGCGACGAACGCCCCGGTCGGGACCAGCTCCCGGCGCGCCCGCGCCAGGAAAGTCGAGATGGCCTGGAGGCGCGCCTCCTTGGTGTTGGGCTTCGAGTACCTCGCGGCGGTCAGCCTGCCATCGGCCGGGAAGCGGACATAGTCGAACTGGATCTCGTCAAACCCTTTCAGGGCCGCCTCGCGGGAGACCTCGATGACATAGTTCCAGGTCTCCTCTCTGAACGGATCGAGCCAGGCCAGCCGCTCGTTGTCGAGCCAGGGCTTCCCGGTCCGCGTGTCCAGGACCGCCCACTCGGGCCGGTAGCGGGCCAGGACGTCGTCCTTGAAGGCGACGACGCGCGCGATCGTGTAGATGCCCCTGGCCTTGAGCCCGGCGAGCATCTCCTCGAAGGCCCGGAGGCGGACGGGGCCGAGGGCGCCGGCCTCCACGGCCAGCCGCACCTGCGTCGGGTAGGGGATGAAGCCGCGATCGCCTTTGACATCGATGACGACCGCGTTCAGCTCCGTGCGATCAGCCAGGGCAAAGACCCGCTCGCGAATCGCGCGGTCGCCGATCCCGAAGTAGCTGAGGTAAGCGGCCTTGATGACCTGGGGCGCCAGGGCGACGGTGGTCCAGTCAGCACGGATGGACACCTGTCTCGGCTCGTAGCCCGGTGCCTTGACCAGGACCGTCGCATCGGGGGAGAGCGGCCCGATGCTGAAGCGGCCGTCCGCGTCGGTCCTGACCTCGTAGTGGCCGACCGAGAGCGAGGCCCCCGCGATCGGGCGCCGGCGCGCGGCGTCCACCACCCATCCCTCGAGGGGCTCGGGCCACGGCTCGGGTTGGACGACGGGCGGGGGCGGAGGCTTCGGGGCGACGGCCTGGGCGGGGGGCTTCGTCGGCGG
>JACQWB010000198.1 GCA_016209385.1 Candidatus Rokuibacteriota bacterium | reverse complement strand
CTCGGAAGGGGGGCAACGCCCCCCTCCGAGGGAGCGGCATGGGCGAGCACGTCGTGATGATCTACGCCGGGGAGCCAGCGTGAGAAGCCTCGTGCCGACCTGCGTGCGCTCCCGCAGCCGGACCGCGGTGCTCCTAGCGCCCACCCACCCCTTCGGGGCGGGTACCCGGCGCCCCTCCGAGTGATGAGCTACTTTCGCGCGATCGATCCGTTCCCTCTCGAGTCGGCGGAGCAGAACAAGCTCCACGAGTTCTACGGGCACCTGGCCGCGGGCCGGCTCGTCACCACGCTGTGCACGGGGTGCAAGCGCTGGAGCTGGCCGCCCCGGGGCTTTTGTGCTGAGTGCGGATCGGACCAGTACGACTGGGTGGACCTCCCTCAGGAGGGGACGATTCACGCCTTCACCGTCCAGGAAACCGGCATCCCCGCGGGCTTCGAGAAGCCTCTGATCTTGGCCATGGTAAAGGTCGCTGACTTCAGGATTTTTGCCCGCATCGTCGAGGCGGAGCCGACCGCCGTTTCTTTGGGCAAGCGGGTTCGGTTCACGCCGGTCAAGGTGGCGCCGGATCACGCCGGCGGTCCTCGCTATCTCCCAGCGTTCCGATTGGCAGAGGGATGATGGAGCGCAAGCTCCGAGTGCTGATCGCGAAACCCGGACTTTTCCCGGAGGGGGGCTTCGCCCCCCTTCCGGACCTCCCCCCGAGGTTGCGCGGGCCAATCCCGCGCTTGACCATCGGAGGGGGCCCAGCGGCCCCCTCCGAGACCTCCCCCGAAGAGTTGCGCGGGCCAATCCCGCGCTCGAGCGCGGCGTGGAATGGGCGCGCATAAGCTTCGTATCCTGATCGCGAAACCAGGATTGGATGGGCACGACAGGGGAGCCAAGGTGGTGGCCCAGGCCCTCAGAGACGCCGGCTTCGAGGTGATCTACACGGGCCTCAAGCGGACGCCGGAGGAGATCGTCCGCGAGGCCGTGCAGGAGGACGTGAACGTGGTGGGGCTCTCGGTTCTCTCCGGAGCGCACCTGCCGCTGGCCACAAAGGTGCTGGCCGGCCTCACGGCCGCCGGGGCAACTGATATCGCCGTGGTCGTCGGCGGGATCGTGCCCGAGGCCGACGTGCCAGCGCTCAAGGCAGCGGGCGTAGAGGAAGTCTTCGCCATCGGGACTCCGCTGGACAGGATTGTGGAGGCGTTCAGGGCGCGGGCGCACGCCCTGGAGTCAGGAGGGTGAGATGGCTGAGAAGCGAAAGCTGAGGGACGCGTGGCTCCACGCCGGCATCCCGGTAAAGCCGGTGTACGGTCCCGACGATATTCGGCGTCTCGACTACCACCGGGACCTGGGTGAGCCAGGTGAATATCCGTTCACGCGCGGCATCCACCCGGAGATGTACCGTGCCCGGCTCTGGACCATGAGGCAGTATGTCGGCTTCGGCACGCCGGCCGAGACCAATGCCCGCTTCAAGTACCTCATGGCCCACGGCCAGGATGCTCTCAATGTGGCCTTCGATCTGCCCACCCAGCTCGGGCTCGACTCCGACGATCCCAGAGCCGAAGGCGAGGTTGGGCGCGTCGGCATGGCAGTGGATTCACTTGCCGACATGGAGGAGGCGTTCGACGGGATCCCCCTCGACCGGGTGAGCGTCTCGCTCACGATCAACTCCATGGCGGCCCCGATCACGGCCATGTACTATGCCGTGGCGGCGAAGCAGGGAGCCGCCCCCGAGCGCGTGGTTGTTACCCCTCAGAATGACATCCTCAAGGAGTTCATTGCCCGCGGCACCTGGGTCTATCCGGTGGAACCTTCCCTCCGCCTGGTCGGCGACCTGATCGAGTTCTCGACCCGGCGCTACCCCCGCGCCAACCCGGTCTCGGTCTGCGGCTACCACATCCGCGAGGCCGGTTGCACCACGGCGCAGGAGATGGCGTACGGGCTTGCCATCGCCGCGGCCTACGCGGAGCTGATGCTCAAGCGCGGGCTCCCTGTGGACGACTTCGCCCCGCGCATCTCGTTCAACTTCACCTGCTGGGGGAAGATCTTCGAGGAAGTCGCCAAGTTCCGCGCTGGCCGCCGCCTCTACGCCCGGATGCTGCACGAGCGCTTCGGCGCCAAGAATCCGCGCTCCTGGATGTTCAGGACGCTCATCGGCGGGGGCGGGTCGGCCTTCACGGTGCAGGAGCCTGAGAACAACATCGTTCGCGGCGCTTACATCGCGCTCACCGCCGCGCTCTCCGGCGCCCAGACCATGGCCCTCCCCACCTACGACGAAGCCTACACGATCCCCTCAGCGAAGGCCCAGCTCATCGCGCTCCGGACCATGCAGATCTGCGCCGAAGAGTCGGGCGCCGCGGACACCGCCGATCCACTTGCAGGCTCGTATTACATCGAGTGGCTGACGAATGAGATGGAGAAGAAGATTCGGGAAGAGCTGGCTCAGGTGGACCGCCTCGGCGGGATCGTGGAAGCCGTCAAGTCGGGAGTCATCCAGGCCGAGGTGGCACGCCAGGCGTACCTCTTCGAGCAGAAGTTGCTTTCAGGGGAGATCCCCAAGGTGGCCGTGAACTGCTATCCGGGCGATGCGGGGGCAGGGGAGGCCCGCGAACTTGAGGTCTACTCCTTTGACCCGAAGGTGGCCGCTGCTCAGGTGGCCAAGCTCAACCGGCTCCGCCGCGAGCGGGACAACTCTGCTGTGGAGCGGACGCGGGCCCGCCTCAGGGACGAGGCGCGCGGGACCGCGAACCTGATGGAGCCGATCCTGGAGGCGGTGAAGGCCTACGCGACTCTCGGCGAGATCGCAAGCGCGCTGAAAGAGGTCTTCGGCGAGCACAAGGAGCCTGTCGCCGTTTAGCCGTGTCCCTCTCCCCGGTGGGGAGAGGGCGGCGTGAGGGGAACTCAGGCCGTGGGGCACGCGGGTCGGGACTAGCGTGCGGTTTAGCGGATCAACCGAGAGCGCGAACTGCTCAAGCGAGACTGTTTCGAGCAGGGGGGTTTACAGGGACCTGAAGAGGCAAGTCTGCAGCACTGAGTTCGAGCACGCGAGACGAAGCTAATGTTCAGAGGGGTCGTACTCATTGTCATTCTCGCTATCTGTTTGGCGCCGATCTTAGCGCAGGCGGAGCCACTGGCGAAGGTCCAGCGGGTTGGTGTTCTCTGGGGAGCCTCGCGGTAACTGCAAAGGCCTTGGACCTCACGATTCCGCAATCTGTGCTCATTAGGGTGGACGAGGTGATCCAGTGACGCTCTTCGATGGCGTTCGGGTGCTGGACCTCTCGCGCATGCTGGCGGGGCCCTACGGCTCGATGCTGATGGCGGACCTGGGCGCCGAGGTGATCAAGATCGAGGAGCCTGACGGCGGCGATCCGATGCGCGCGATGGGGCCGCCGTTCCTCCCCAACGGCGAGAGCGCGTACTTCCTCTCGATCAACCGGAACAAGAAGAGTGTGACCCTGGACCTCACGAAGGCGGAGGGCCGCGAAGTGTTCTACGAGCTGGTCCGCGTCTCGGATGTGGTATGGGACAACTTCCGGCCGGGGATCATGGCGCGCATGGAGTGCGATTACGAGCGTCTCAAGGCCCTCAACCCGCGGATCATCGCCTGCTCCCTCTCCGCATACGGGCAGGACGGCCCGTATCGGGACTGGCCCGCCTTCGACCTGGCGCTGCAGGCCATGGGGGGCGCCATGAGCCTGACCGGCGAGGAGGGCGGGGCGCCGGTCCGGATGGGCCTCCCGATGGGCGATCTTGCGGGCGGGATGTTCGGGGCGTTGGCCGTTGCGGGAGCTCTCTTCCGGCGCGAACGGACCGGGCAGGGGGCGTGGATCGACCTGTCGCTCCTGGACTGCCAGGTGTCGCTTCTGACCTACCTGGCTCAGTACTTCTGGGCGGATGGCAAGGTACCAGGCCGGATGGGCTCGGGGCACACCTCTGTGGTGCCATACCAGGCGCTCCCGACCGCCGACGGCCACTTAGTGGTGGCGGTCTTTGCAGAGAAGTTCTGGAGCGGCTTCTGCCGCGCCCTGGGGCGGCCGGAGTGGGAGCAGGACCCGCGCTTCGGCACCAACACCCATCGCCTCGAGCACCGGGCGATCCTGGTCCCCGAGATCGAGGCGGTGACCCGCACGCGTAGTACCGCAGAGTGGCTCGAGACCTTTCACGGCGAAGGGGTGCCTGCGGCGCCGATCAACGCGGTGGACCAAGTGCTCTCTGACGCCCAGGTCAAGCACCGCCGGATGGTCCTGGAGCTCGAGCATCCTGTCCTCGGACGGCTCCCCACGCTCGGGAGCCCGGTCAAGGTCGACGGCCGGATGGAGATCGACGTGCGGGCCGCGGCTGCGCTCGGTGAGCACACCGAAGCTGTGCTCGTGGGCCTTCTGGGCTACTCCAGGGAGAAGTTCCGGGAGCTCCGCGAGCAGGGCGTCGTGAAGTAGCGATGGATACGGCCCAGCTGGTGCCATGAAGCGCCCGCATCAACGGGTGGGACTGCAGTGATTGGGAGGAAGGGTGTTCGAGCGCTGGCTTTGCCAGCGCAATCGGCGGGGGGAGGTATCGGAAGGGGGGCGGAGCCCCCCTCCGAGGTTGTATGAGCGAGTTCAGGATCATCGGCCAACGCATCCCGAAGCGCGACGGGCCTGAGAAGGTGACCGGACAGACCCGGTACCTGCACGACATCGAGCTTCCCGGGATGGCGCACGGAAAGATCCTCCGCACCCGCTACCCGCACGCGCGCATCCACCGCATCGATACGCACAAGGCCGCGGCCCTCCCCGGCGTGCTCGCCGTGATCACGGGGGAGAGCGTGGAGCAGTACCCGTTCGGCTTCGCCAGGGATCACCTGGCGCTCAAGCGGGGCAAGGCGCGGTGCATCCGGGATGAGGTTGCCGCGGTTGCCGCCGAGAGCGAGGTGATTGCGCAGGAGGCCCTGGACCTGATCGAGGTGGAGTACGAGGAGCTGCCGGCCGTCTTCGACCCGGAAGCCGCGCTCCGGCCCGGCGCCCCGCTGGTCCACGAGGAGCTCGGCTCAAACCTGGTGAATGCCCGCTGGGAGTTCAGCCACGGCGACGTGGACCGGGCGTTCGCCGAGGCCGCGGCGGCGGTCGACGGAACCTATCGGCTCGACTTCGTGACCACCGCGTGCCTCGGCACGATGGCCGCCATCGCCGCCTGGGACCCCCAGGGCCGCCTCACGATGTGGAGCACCACGCAGGTCCCCTTCCTTTACCAGCGGGATCTCGCCGAGGCCCTGGGGATCACCGGCGACCGGATTCGCGTGATCCAGCCTCCGGTCGGCGGCAACTTCGGGCGTGGGCTCGATCTCTACCCCATCGACGTCATCGCGGCCCTGGTCGCGCGGCGTGTGGGGCGGCCGGTGAGGATCGTGTTCGACCGGACCGAGGAGTTCATCGCGAGCCCGACGCGGGAGCCGTGCGTGATCCGCATGCGGACGGCGGCGGCCGCCGATGGCCGGCTGCTCGCGCGCGAGGCGCGCGTCACCATCGATAACGGCGCGTACGTCTCATGGGGCTCCACCACACCGTACGTGATGCTCTGCACCAGCGCCGGCCTCTACCGCGTCCCCAGCGTGCGCTTCGACGCGACCATCGTGTACACCAACAACCCCTACTCGGGCTCCATGCGCGGCTACGGCAACCTGGAGTCCACGTTCGCCGTGGAGTCCCAGATGGACGAGCTGGCGGACCGCCTCGGCATGGACCGCCTGGAGCTCCGGCTCCGCAACGCGGTCCGGCCCGGGGATGTCACGGTCCAGGGGTGCCGGATCACCTCCTGCGCCATGGGGGAGTGCTTGGAGGCCGTCCGCGCGGAGATCACGAAGCCACCGCCGCGCCCGCTCCGGCCGGGCTGGAAGCGCGGCATCGGCTACGCGGCCATGTTCCACGTGGGTGGCGGGGCGCGCGTCTACCGCTCCGACGGCTGCGGGGCGATTCTGAAGCTGGACGACTTCGGAAAGGTGACGCTCCTGACGGGCGCCAGCGAGATCGGCCAGGGCTCCGAGACCGTCCTCGCCATGCTCGTCGCCGAAGCCCTCGCCGTCCCGCTGGAGTGCGTCGAGGTGATCAACCAGGACACCTCGGTCAAGCCGTGGGATGTGGGGGTCCACGCGAGCCGCACGACCTTCGTCGCGGGCAACGCCGTCCTGCTGGCGGCGGCCGAGCTGAAGCAGAAGCTCCTGGCCATGGCCGCCGAGGCCATGGACGAGCCGGCGGAGCGGCTCGAACTGGCTGACGGCTTCGTCTTCGTCAGGGACGTACCGGAGCGGCGGCTCCCCTACGACAGGGTGGTGCGGGCCGCACACTTCCGGGAAGGCGGGCGGACGCTCGTGGCCGAGGCGTTCTACGATCCGCCCAACGAGATGCTCGACAAGGACTTCCGAGGCAATGTGTCGGCCGCCTACGCCTTCGCCGCCCAGGCGGCGCTCGTGGAGGTCGAGGAGGCGACGGGGCGAGTGGAAGTGGTCAAGCTCGTGTCGGCCCACGACGTGGGGCGCGCGTTGAACCCCTTGGCCGCCGAGGGGCAGATCCACGGCGGCATTCACATGGGCCTGGGCTACGCGCTCAGCGAGCAGCTCATCGTGCGCGAGGGGCATGTCCTGAACCCGCAGTTCATGGAGTATGCGCTCCTTTCGCCGACCGAGATGCCGGAGATCGTCGTCCGGCTGATCGAGAGCGTGGATCCCGCGGGTCCCTTCGGCGCCAAAGGAGTCGGCGAAGCCGGGACGATCCCGGTCTCCGCGGCGGTGGCCAACGCGGTCCACGATGCCGTGGGGGTCCGACTGCGGGAGCTCCCGCTGACGCCCGAGCGGGTGTTCCAGGCCCTTCGGATGGTTCGGACGGCGTTCTTGGAAGAGGGAGAATCCCTAACCAAACTCCAGGGAGGAGGGGCATCATGAACACACCAAAGATCGTCTGCGCGGTCGGCCTGCTGGGAGCGCTCCTCTGGGGGCCGCCGGCCGCCTGGAGCCAGGAGTACCGGATCGGCTTTATCGCGGCCATCACCGGCCCGGCCTCGTCCCTCGGGGTGCCGGAGCGGGACGTGGCGGTAATGATCCAGAAGGAGCTGGATGCCAAGAGTGGGATCGCCGGGCGTGACGGGAAGAAGCGGCCGGTGAAGATCATCATCCACGACGACCAGTCCAAGCCCGACGAGACCGTGAAGGCGGTCAAGAAGCTGATCGCCGACGACAAGGTGCACGTCGTCATCGCCTCCAGCCAGAGCCCCACGAGCCTGGCGGTCGTGCCCATCGTGACTGAGGCGAAGGCGCCGCTGATCTCCATGGCCTCGAGCCACGCCATCGTCACCCCGGTCAGGGACCGGCACTGGGTGTTCAAGACCCCGCAGTCGAACATCCACGTGGCGGTCCACCAGATCAACTACCTCAAGGCCAAGAAGATCAAGAAGGTCGCCAGCCTCTACGTCAACGACGCCTTCGGCGAGGATTCGCGCCGCGGGCTGGCTGAGCTGGCGAAAGGCGCCGGGATCGAGATCGTCTACGAAGACAAGTTCGAGCACGCCGACAAGGACATGACGCCGCAGCTCACCAAGGTGCGGGGGAGCGGGGCCGAGGTCCTGATCGTCCACGCCATCCCGCCGGCGGCCTCGATCATCACGAAGAACGTCCGCGACCTCAGGCTCACGATCCCGCTGATCCACAACCACGGGGTGGGGACCAAGCCGTTCATCGACCTGGCCGGGGGCGCCGCGGAGGGCGTGATCTTCCCCATCGGCAAGATGCTGGTGGCCGAGGGGCTGCCCGACGCCGACCCCCAGAAGAAAGTGCTCCTGGACTTCATCGCCTGGTACGAAAAGGGAACCGGCAAGCCGCGGAGCACCTTCGCCGGTCACGCCTGGGACGCGCTGCAGATGCTCTTCCCGATCCTGGCCAGCCTCCCCGCTGACCTGACGCTGGAGGCGGCGCGTGGGAGGATCCGTGACGAGCTGGAAAAGACCCGGAACTTCGTCGGGACCGGCGGGATCTTCAACATGTCCGCCGAGGACCACGTGGGGCTAGACGAGCGCTCCATGGTGCTGGTGCGGATCGAGGAAGGCAAGTGGAAGTACTTCCCGCGCGAAAAGTGGTAGCGTGACAGCTCCAGAGCAGCTCCTCCAGTTGGTCCTGGCCGGGCTGACCCAGGGGGCGATCTATGCCCTGATCGCGCTGGGGTTCGTCACCATCTACAACGTAACCGGCATCATCAACTTCGCCCAGGGCGAGTTTGCCATGCTCGGGGCGATGTTCATCGTGTCCCTGGTCCCTCTGGGTCTACCCCTCCCGGTCGCCTTTCTCCTCGCCGTGGCGGCGGTCGTGTTGGTGGGCGGAGCGATCGAGCGGCTCGCCATTCATCCGGCGCGGCATGCGTCGGTGGTCACCCTGATCATCATCACCATCGGCGTGGACATCGTCCTCCGGGGTCTCGCCCTGCTCGTCTGGGGGACCGATCCCTTCCCCCTGGCCCCGTTCTCCACCGGCGCGCCGTTCTCCGTGCGCGGCGCGGTCATCAGCCGACAGGCCCTCTGGATCCTGGGGACCACGGCCGCCATCCTCGCGCTCCTCTACGTCTTCTTCGAGTTCACCTATCTCGGCAAAGCTGTCCGGGCGTGCGCCATCAACCGGCTCTCTGCGCGGCTCAGCGGCATCCGGCCGGATCGAATGTCGCTCCTCGCCTTCTGCCTCTCGGCCGGGCTGGGTGCAGTGGGCGGAATCGTCATGGCGCCCCTGACCCTGGTCTCCTACGACATGGGGCTCTACCTCGGGCTCCGGGGGTTCGTGGCAGCCATCATGGGCGGACTGGTGAGCGCACCGGGAGCGGTGACGGGCGCCCTGCTGCTCGGCATCCTGGAATCGCTCTCGGCCGGGATTTTCAGAGCCGCCTATAAGGAAGCGATCGCCTTCCTCGCCCTGTTCCTGATCCTTCTCGTCCGGCCCCAGGGGCTCTTCACGCGGGCCGTGGGGACCCGAGCGGGTCTATGAGACGGCGGAAGGATCTCTTGGCGCTCGGCGCGCTGGCCCTCGGGGTGGGATGCGTCCCTCTGATCGTCGAGAGCCAGTACCAGCTGAGCGTGGGAGTCTTCATCGCCATCCACGCGGTGGTCACGATCGGGCTGTGCCTCCTTATGGGCTACGCTGGCCAGATCTCGCTGGGCCACGCGGCGTTTTACGGCCTGGGCGCGTATACCTCGGGGCTCCTGACCACGAAGTTCGGTGTCGATCCCTGGCTGGCCATGGCGGCGGCGATCGGGCTGACCGGCGCCATCGCCTATGCCTTCGGCGGTCCCATCCTGAGGCTCCGGGGTCACTACCTCGCCATGGCCACGCTGGCCTTCGGGATCATCGTGTACCTGGCCTTCGTCGAGTTCAAGGATTTCACCGGCGGGCCGTCCGGGCTCCCCGGCATCCCGCGCCTGGCGATCGGCGGCTTCGCCTTCGATAACGACGCGAAATTCTTCTACCTCGCCTGGGCGGCCGTCGTCGCGGCGCTGCTCGTCTCCCTGAACCTGGTGAACTCGCGGGTCGGGCGGGCCTTCCGCGCCATCCACGGCAGCGAGGTCGCCGCCGAGACACTCGGGGTGGACACGGCCAGGCTGAAGCTCAAGGTCTTCACGCTGAGCGCGGTTTACGCCGCGCTGGCGGGAAGCCTCTACGCCCATTACTTGACCTTCGTGAGCCCGGCGCCGTTCGGCTTCATCGCGTCGGTGGAGTTCGTGGTCATGGCGGCGGTGGGCGGGCTGGCCAGCATCTGGGGCGCGCCCTTCGGCGCTGCGGCGGTCACCCTCCTGACCGAGGCAATCCGCGACCTGATGCCGCGCGTCTTCGCCTATGCCTCGGGCGAGCACGAGGTGATCGCCTACGGGCTCCTCCTGATCCTCATCATGATCTTCATGCCTGAAGGCCTCACGGCCGGAACGCTGCGGCTTGTGCGGCGGGCCCGGGGAGCGGCATAGCTGTGCCGGCTCCGCTCCTGGAAGTCCGGGGTCTCAGGAAGGAGTTCGGCGGCGTCGTCGCCGTCGGCGGGGTGAGCTTTGAGGTCCGCTCGGGAGAGATCCGCGCCATCATCGGCCCCAACGGCGCGGGGAAGACGACCATCTTCAATCTCATCAACGGCCTCTTTCCCCTCAACCGAGGCGAGGTCCGCTTTCGCGGGCGGCTTCTGAACGGGCTCCGCCCGGCGGACCGGGCGGCCCTCGGGATCGCGCGCACCTTTCAGAACCTCCAGATCTTCACCAACATGACTGTGCTCGAGAACGTCATGGTCGGCCGCCACCGGAAAAGCGGGAGCGGCTTTCTCAGCACCGCGTTCAGGACGTCCCGCGCACGGCGCGAGGAGCGGGAGATCCTCGAGGCGGCCCGCGGCTGCCTGGACTTCGTCGGCCTGGAGGAGCGGCGCGACGACCCGGCGGGGAGCCTCCCCTTCGGCCAGCAGCGGCTCCTGGAGATCGCCCGGGCCCTGGCGATGGAGCCCGTGCTGCTGCTCTTGGATGAGCCGGCCGCAGGCCTGAATCCCATTGAGGTCGGGCGCCTCGCGGAGCTCACCTACGCCATCCGGGAGCGGGGGATTACGATCCTACTCGTGGAGCACCTGATGGATCTCGTCATGCGCGTGTCGGAGAACATTCTGGTCCTCAACTACGGCGAGGTGCTCGCGCAGGGGCCGCCGGCGGCGATCCGGGAGGACCCCGCGGTCATCGACGCCTATCTCGGCGTGGAAGAGCCCGATGCTTGAGGTGACCGACCTCGCCGTTGCCTATGGCGCGATCCAGGCGCTCAAGGGCGTGAGCCTTCAGATCCGGGAAGGAAGCATCGCCTGCCTCATCGGCGCCAACGGCGCCGGGAAGACCACCCTGCTTCGAGCGATCTCGGGGCTCCTGCCGGTCCAGTGGGGGCGCATCCGCTTCGAGGGACGGGAGATCGCCGGCCTGGCGCCGGAGACCATCGTGTGGCTCGGGATCTCGCACGTCCCCGAGGGGCGGCAGAACTTCGCCACGGTCTCCGTACGCGATAACCTCCTGATCGGGGCGTACCCCGTGTACCGGCGCTCCCGGCGGGGCGAGATCGAGGCCGCCATGGAGCGGGTGTTCCGCCTGTTCCCGATCCTCCGGGAACGGGCTAACCAGCTCGCGGGCACCCTGTCTGGCGGCGAGCAGCAGATGCTCGCCATCGGGCGGGTCTTGATGGCCCGGCCTCGGCTGGTGCTCCTGGACGAGCCGTCCATGGGCCTCGCGCCGACCCTGGTGCGAGAGATTCTCCGACAGCTCCGGCGACTGCCGGGCGAGGGCACCACGGTTCTTCTGGTGGAACAGAACGCCCGCGCCGCCCTCCGGATCGCCGATCACGGCTACGTCATGGAGGGCGGGAGGATTACCCTGGAGGGCAAAGCTCGAGACCTGGCCGAGAACGAGGAGGTAAAGCACGCCTACCTGGGCCGCGCCTGAGTAGCCTATGAGTGCCATGAGTGGTCTACAGGCATCAGCGTGATGTTCAACCCTGCGCAGGAGACGCTGGGACGCGACGCCTTGGAGCAGCGACAGCTGGAGGGCCTGCGCCGGACGCTCGAGCGTATTCGCACGAATCCCGGGTACCATGCCCGTGTTGACAGGGTGGACCCCGAGGCGATTCGGTCCCTTGATGATTGGAGGCACCTACCCTTCCTCACCAAGGAGACCCTTCGCAACGCCTATCCCTACGGGCTGGCCTGCGCGCCCCGCGAAGCATTCCTGCGTCTGCACATGAGCTCCGGGAGCACCGGGAACCCGATCCTCAACCCGTACACGCGCGGGGACATCGCCCAGTGGGCCGAGGTGATGGCGCGGTGCTACCGGGCCGCGGGCGTCACCGCCGGCGACGTCATCCAGATCACCCCCTCCTTCGGCCTCTTCACCGGCGGCTTCGGGTTCCACTACGGCGCGGAAGCGATCGGCGCCATGGTCATCCCCATCGGCGCGGGCCGGACGCTGCTCCAGCTCAGGCTGATGAAAGAGCTGAAGGCGACGGTGCTGACCGCCATCGCCACCTACCCGCTCCGGCTAATCGAGGTGGCGCGCGAGGAGGGTTTCGACCTCCGGTCCCTCTCGCTCCGGGTGGCGGTCCTCGGGTCCGAGATGTGGTCGGACGAGTTGCGGGCCAGGATCGAGCGGGAGATCTTGATCGAGACCTTTGACATCATCGGGATGACCGAGACGGGCGGGCCTGGCATGGGGATCGACTGCGAGGCGCACCAGGGGATCCACGTCTGGGAGGACCACTACTATGTGGAGGTGATCGATCCCGCGCGTGGCAGCCCGGTGCCCGACGGCGTCGAAGGCGAGCTGGTGGTCTCGACACTGACCCGTGAAGGGCTCCCCTTGGTCCGCTACCGGACCCACGACCTCACCCGCGTGGTGAGCCGGGAGGGCTGCCGGTGCGGTCGGACGCACGTTCGCATCGACCGGTTCCGCGGTCGCACCGACGACATGGTGATCTACAAGGGCGTGAACTTCTACCCCCGCCAGCTCGAGCAGCTCCTCCTCCGCCAGCCGGGCGTGAGCCACGAATACCAGATCGTGCTCGAGGGGAATGGCGGCGAGCGGATGACGGTCCTGGTAGAGGTCGAGCCCACCTTCGATCCGGCCGCCGGCGAGCGCATCCGCCGCGAGCTGCGTGACCTCCTCGGGCTCAGCCCGGAGTTTCGATGGCTGAAGCCCGGGGAGATCCCGCGTCCCCAGGGGAAAGCGGTTCGGGTCGTCGACAGGCGGCCCAAATGACCGATCTCCGTGCACTGTTCTCGCCGCGGGCCGTCGCGGTCCTGGGCGTGTCGCGGGATCCGGCGAAGCTCGGTCACCGGCTCCTCAAAAACCTCTCCGACTACGGCTACGAAGGCGCGATCTACCCTGTCCACCCCAGCGGGGAGCCGATCTTGGAACGTCCCACGCTGCCTCAGATTGCCGATCTGCCAGAGGGGCTCGACCTGGCTCTCGTCAGCCTGCCGGCTCCGGCGGTCGTTCAGGCAGTCAAGGCGTTGGCGCGCCGTCGAGTTCGCCTTGCCGTCGTCCTCTCCTCGGGGTTCGGCGAGGTGGACGCCCGGGGCCGCGCGGCGCAGGACGAGCTGCTGGCCGCCGCGCGCGAGAGCGGGATGCGCCTTGTGGGGCCCAACTGCATGGGTGTCTACTCGAGCCACAGTAGGCTGAACGGGACCTACTTCTGGGAACTCCCGACGCAGCGCGGCGAGATCAGCGTGGTCTCTCAGAGCGGGGCGTACGGAGGCCTCATCCTCCGACACCTCGCATCCGTCGGGCTCGGTGTGGCCAAGTTCGTGAGCATCGGCAACCAGGTGGACCTGGGCGTCGAGGAGCTCTTTGGATATCTGGCCGACGACAGCGAGACGGGCCTGATCGCCTGCTTCCTCGAGGGCGTACGGGACGGCCGACGCTTCGTGGAGGCGGCGCAAAGGGCAAGCGGGATCAAGCCGGTCGTGGTCCTCAAAGGCGGTCGCACGCGGGCGGGAGACCAGGCCGCGCGGTCGCACACCGGCGCGCTGGCCGGGACATACGCGATCTATGGCGCCGCTTTCCGCCGGGCGGGAATCGTGGCCAGCGAGGAGACCGAGGAGTTCCTGGACGCGATCGAAGCCCTCGCCCGGTCGCGGCGATCCTTCCCCCGGGGCAAGGGGGTGGCGATTGTCACGGTGTCAGGAGGCCCGTCAGTGGTCGGCGCCGACGCGGCAGAAACGCTCGGCCTCGAGGTTCCCGCCTTGCCGGAGCCGTGCCGGGCCGAGCTTCGCCGAATGCTCCCACCCTTTGCGGCGACCCGCAACCCCGTGGACCTGACGCCCCAAGTCACGCCCGCGGCGATCGCCGCTGTTGCACGAGCCGTCCTCGCCCAGGGCGCGATTTCCGGAGCGCTGGCGATCAACGTGGGGCTCGACCTTCCCGAGTTCGCCCAAGGGCTGGTCCGGGCCGCGCACGAATACGGAAAGCCCCTGGTCGCGTTCACGGCGGATGCTCCGGAAGTGACGCGCTGGTTCACGGCTTCCGGCGTCCCCGTCCTTCCGACTCCCGAGCGTGCCGTGCGGGCTTATCGCGCGCTTTATGTTGCCGGCCAAGCGAGAGAAGGATGCGTTCGCGCGAATGCGATGCTTCCGCTCGCCCCCGACCTTCAGGCGCTGTTGTCGACCCGCGAAGGCGTCCTCTCCTATACGCTCGCGCGCAGGATCCTGGAAGCCACAGGGATCCCCTTCTGCCGGGAGCGATGGGCTGATTCGGCGGCCGAGGCGATCGAGGTCGCCAAGGCCCTCGGCTTTCCGGTCGTGATCAAGGCGATGCGGGACGAGCTGCTCCACAAGAGCGAGGCAGGGGCGGTGCGGGTGAACCTCCGGGATCCTCAAGACGTAGCGGACGCGTGCCAAACACTCGCGGCGCGGCTGGGACCGGTTCAGTACCTCATTCAAGACCAGGTGGAGCCGGGCGTCGAGCTCTTGATCGGCGGCCGACGCGACCCCGTCTTTGGCCCTGTGGTCGCAGTCGGCACGGGCGGGCTTCTGGCCGAAGCGGTGCAGGATGTCTCGATTGCCCTCGCCCCCCTTGGCTCCGCGGAGGCGCGCGAGATCCTCGGGCAGGGGCTCCGCGCTCGGCTTCTCCAGGGCTCCCGGGGGATGCCCGGCTGCGACGCCGAGCCGCTCGTGAGGATCCTCGTCGCAGTCGGACAGCTCCTCGCCGCCTATCCCCGCATTGCCGAGCTTGATCTGAACCCGGTGATCGCTCGGGGAGACAGGGCAGTGGGGGTGGATGCCTTGCTGATCCTCGCCTGAGTTGGCGCGACATGGCTACCGAAGGGCCGGGATGACCTCGTCGGCAAATCGCTCGATCTGTTCCAGGCGCGCCGGCCAGTGAGGCACCATGAATTGAAGCGCGATATGCGCCACGCCGATCTCGCGATACCGCGTTAGCGCTTCGCCGAGCTGCTCCGCGTTCCCGATCAACCTCCCTGCCTCCTGAGGAACCGGCTCTCGGGTGAGCTCGACAGGGAGGCAGCACGCCAGGCTGATCCCATCAGGATCTCTCCCCTGCTCGGCCGCCCATCGCCGCACGTTGTCAAAGCGGGCAGCCAGCTCCCGCGGCGTGATTCGGACGAAGTAGGGGAACCAGGCATCGCCGTATCGAGCGGCCCGCCGCTGTGCCCGCGTCCCCTCTCCCCCGACCCAGATCGGGATCCGGGGTCGCTGATACGGCTTGGGGTAGAAGGCGACCTCTCGGAAGCGGTAGTGCTGGCCGTCGAAACGAGGCTTTTCCGCGTCCCAGAGCAACTTGAGGATCTCGATCTGCTCGTCGGAGATTGCCCCCCGCTCCTTGAACGACACCCCGAGCGCGTCGAACTCCTCGACCATCCAGCCGACCCCGACCCCGAGGATCAGCCGCCCGTTGGAGAGCTGGTCGATCGTTGCGGCCACCTTTGCCGCGTAGATGGGCGGGCGGTACGGCAGAACCAGGACGCTCATCCCGAGCAGGATCCGTTCGGTGCAGCCGGCCAGGAACGCCAGGCAGGTGAGGGGCTCCAGGAAGGGACGATCGGGTGGAACGATGAACTGCTGGTCCGCGCTGTACGGGTACGGGGTCTTGATCTCCCACGGAATGACGATGCGGTCCGCGGCCCACACCGACGCGTACCCCCAGGCCTCGGCCTTCCGAGCCGCCTCCATCAGCGTGGCCGGCCCGGCGGCCCGGCCTGAGATCGGAAGAAAGACGCCGAACTTGGTCGCTGGCATGAGCGCGCGAGCGGGATCGTGTAATTTCCGGCGCCGTCCATTATACTTTGGCCCGCTGATGGGACGCCCGTTCGAGAAGCTCACGCTCGCCGAGGCCGTGGGCCGCCTCCGCCCGGGGATGAAGCTGCTGCTCCCGCCGGGGTGCGGCGAGCCGGTGGCCTTCATCGGGGAGCTCTGCCGTCAGGCCGACCGGCTCGCCCCGCTTACCCTCATGGGTGGCCTGCTCCTCGGCAACTACCCGTTCTGCCGCCCGGAGCACGGAGGACAGATCAAGTGGGTGACGTGGCAGCTGATGCCGCCCGCGGTGGCCGCGTGGGAGCGCGGCCAGGTGGAGTTCGTGCCGGCGCGCTACTTCGACACCGTCGCGCTCTTCGGGCGCGGTGGGCCGTGGGCGCCGGACGCGGTGGTCGTTCACACGACACCGCCCGACCGCTTCGGCTACCTGAGCCTCGGCGTGTCGGTGAGCTATCCGCTGCCGGCCGCCCGCGAGGCGCCGATGGTCATCGCCCAGGTCAACCCGCAGATGCCGCGGACGCTCGGCAATGCGTTCCTCCACCGCTCACAGATCAACTGCTGGGTTGAGGCGGAACATCCGCTGGTCGAGTACCCACCGTCCCCGCTGGGCGAGGTGGAGCGCCAGATCGGCCGCCGTGTGTCGGCGCTGATCCCGGACGGGGCGACCATCCAGATCGGGGTCGGCGCGATCCCGCAGGCCGTGATGGAGGCGCTCGCCGACAAGCGGAATCTCGGCGTGCACTCGATCGTGGTCGATCACATGCTCCCCTTGATTCACACGGGGGTGATCACGAACCTCCGGAAGTCGTTCCACCCCGGTCGAATGGACCTCTGCGAGGTGATGGGCACGCGGCAGCTCCTCGACTTCGTCCACGATAACCCGCTGATCAACATGGAGCCGTCCGATGTGGTCCACGATCCCCAGGTGGTGGCGCGGATCGCCAACTTCGTCTCGATCAACTCCGCGCTGGAAGTGGATCTCACGGGCCAGGTGAACGCCGAGAGCCTCGGTCCGCGGCAGCTGGCAGGGATCGGGGGCCAGGTCGACTTCGTGCTGGGGGCGTGGCGCGCCGCAGGCGGGCGCGCCATCATCGCGCTCCAGTCCACGGGCCGGGGGGGGAGCGTATCCCGGATCGTGCCCCGGCTCCGGGAAGGGACGAGCGTCACGACGCCGCGCTACCTGGCTGACTACGTGGTCACGGAGTATGGCGTGGCGGAGCTGAAGGGGAAGAGCCTCGCGGCGCGGGCGCGCGCTCTCATCGCGGTGGCGCACCCGAGCTTCAGGGAGGAGCTGGAGCGGAACCTCGGGGTTACTTCTTCTTGAGGGCGTCGATCTGGTCGAAGATCTCCTGGTCGGTGGGGAACCGGTAGGTTTCGTCCTTGTCGTAGATCAGCTTGCCGTCGACGATCACCGTGAAGACACCGCCGTGTCCCGCCGTGAGGGTGGCGGTGACACCGTACCTGTTCTTGAGCGCGGCCTGCAGACTGGAGGCCTGGGGGAGGTAGTCTCACTCGCTGCAGTACGTGATCTGGATGTTCATCCATGCCTCCTCGCTGATGGTCGGCTCTTATCTTACGGGTCCGCTCCGCGTCTGTCAAACCTGGCGCCCGCTGCTTGACCCCTCGCCGGCCGGCGGGCTAGCCTACTGCCAGCGTAGCCGACGCGCTCTCCCGGAGGCGTGGGTCGACGGGGCGGCTGCCGTGAAGAGAGGAGGCTGAGGAATGGGTTGGGCGCTGATGATGGCTGGGGTGATCGTGGGGGCGGTGTCCGGGCTCGCTGACTTGCTGGGGATCGGCGGAGCCCGAGGATTCGGCTGGAAGCAGACGGTTGGCGTCGTGGTCGGACTTGCTCTGATCGGCCTCGGCTGGTACCTCGGACGCAAACCCCCGGCGGCGAGCTGACGCCTTTGCCCATGGGTGGGCCGAGGCGCTCTGTCTTTCGCACCATCGGGATGACTGTTGGGCTTGGGCCCGCGCTGTGCCTGCCCTTCGTCACCGGATGCGCGGCACCTCCGCGGCACCGCGCCGCGGGGATCGGAGCCGCCCAAGGGCTGGACGTTCGGCTCCAGGACTACCGGGAGGCGGCCAGAGCGGGTGTCGTCGGCACCGTCACTGGAAGGGTCTACGTAGAGCGGGCCAAACCTGACGGCGCGGACACCCCTCTCGCGGATGTCGCCGTGATCCTGGTTCCGCATTCCGAGAAGCTCCTCGGAGACCTGGAGGCGCTGAAGCGTGAGGCGCGCCATTCTTTGGCCGCATACCACGACGCCGCGGCTCGGATCCAGGGCAGGCTCGAAGCCTACGGAGCCGCGGTCGCCGCCGCTGCGGGGGCACAGGTCATGCGGGCGGCGCAGGTGAACGCCGACGGGATGTTCCGCCTGGATGGGATCCCGGCCGGGCAGTGGCTTCTTTACGCCGCGCGCGCGCTCTTTGTCCCGATCCACGGCAGTGTGCCGACCAAGCAGGAACGGAAGCTGTTTCGCCTCCGGGATCCCGTCCGGGGCCACAGGGCGATCACGGCGTGGCTGCGCGAGCTGACGGTCGCTGGCGGGGAGGTGGAGGTCGTGGAGCTGACTGATCGAAACCGGTGGTTTACCGGGATGGTCGAGGAGCGAGGGCCGAACCCAATGCCGCCGAGCCGGGGGACGCGCGGAGCCCAGACGCCCCGGGACAGTCCCCGGTAGCAGCCTGACCGACCTTCCGCCGTGGCGGTTCCGCTGCTGATCGACACCGACCCGGGCATTGACGATGCCCTGGCGCTGCTCCTGGCCTTCGCTTCCCCCGAGGTCTCGGTCGAGGCCATCACGACCGTGGCAGGCAATGTTCCAGTCGACCGCTCGACCGAAAACGTCTTCCGCGTCTTGGAGGCGGTGGAGCCTGCCAGGCTCCCCGCGGTCGCCCGCGGAGCCGGGGCGCCTCTCGTGCGTCCGCTGGTCGCCGCCGGTCATGTCCATGGCGAGGACGGGCTGGGGGACCTCGATCAGTTCAGGAACCTCGACGGGAGCCCCCGATACCCACCGGTGACGGTGCACCTGTCTTCGGTCGACGGCCCCGACCTGCTCCTGGAGTCCGCGCGCCGCTTCGCCGGCGAGCTGGTGGTCGTCGCGCTCGGCCCGCTGACGAACCTGGCCGTCGCCCTCCAGCGTGACCGCGCGAGCCTCGCCTCGCTGCGGCGCGTAGTCGTCATGGGCGGTGCGGTAGCAACTCCGGGCAACGTGACGGCGGCCGCCGAGTTCAACTTCTACGTGGACCCCGAGGCGGCGGCCCGGGTCCTGCGCGCCGACCTGCCGCTCGAGCTCGTCCCGCTCGATGTGACCCGCCAGGTGGTGCTGACACGCTCGGTCCTGGAAGCCCGCCTCGATACCTGCCCGGTTCGGCTCGCCCAGTTTGTCTCCGACTTCACGCTGAAGGGGTTCGCCTTTGGCGCGAGCGTCGGGGACGGCGGTCTCACGCTCCACGACCCGCTGGCCCTGGCTGTCGCCCTGGACTCGACTCTGGTGACGTTCGAGTCCCTCCACGTCGAGGTCGAGTGCGAGGGGACCCTCACCCGGGGCATGGCAGTCGCCGACCGGCGTCCGCGGTCAGCTTCCAAACAGAGGCCGCCGAACTGCCGGGTTGCGCTGTCGGTGGACGCGGAACGCTTCCGCTCGCTCTTCCTCCGCAGGCTATGCCCCGCGTGATCGTGGTCGGTTCAGCGAACATGGACTTCACCGTGGCGGTGCCCCGGTTGCCGCGCGAGGGAGAGACGGTGATGGGCGGCACGCTCCACGTGGACCACGGCGGCAAGGGTGCGAACCAGGCTGTGGCCGCGCGGCGTCTGGGCGCCGAGGTGTGCTTCGTCGGGTGCCTCGGGCGGGACGCTCACGGCGACAGGATCGCCGAACGGCTCGCCGACGAGGGGATCGCGCCGGACGGGCTGATCCGCACGGAAGCCGCACCGACCGGCATCGCGCTCATCGTAGTGGATCCGGCGGGGAGGAATCAGATCGCCATGGCCCCCGGCGCCAACCGTGAGCTCCTCCCCTCGCTGGTCCGGGACCACGCGCGCCTCGTGGCCTCGGCCCAGGTGCTGCTCTGCCAGCTGGAGGTCCCAGTTGCGACGGTCGAGTGGGCGCTGGCCCTCGCGCGGGAGCACGGCGTCGTGACGATTCTCAACCCGGCGCCGCTCAGCCACTCCCCGACGCGCTCGTGTCGCTGGTAGACTGCCTCACGCCGAATGCCGGCGAGGCCCAGGTCCTTTCAGGGGTGACCGTGAGCGGGCCGGAGACGGCGACAGAAGCAGCCCAGCGGCTTCTGGCGCGCGGTGCCAGGCGGGCGATCGTCACGCTCGGCGAGCAGGGCGTGCTCTTCTGCGACGGGACAGCCGGAATTCACTTCCCCGCGTTCCCGGTCCAGGCGGTGGACACCACCGGGGCCGGGGACGCGTTCAACGGCGCCCTCGCCGTCGGGCTGGCGGCGGGTGGCAAATGGGAGGAGGCGATCCCTCCGGCCAACGCCGCCGCAGCACTGGCGTGCACGAAGGTTGGCGCCCAGTCCTCGCTCCCCCACCGGGCCGAGGTGGACGCATTCCTGCGAGCGCGGCGTCGCCGCACGTAACGTGCTGATCGCCGGTCATCGGCTGGAATGGTCCACCGGGCGACTCCCTCGGAAGCCGCCAACACCCGCGCGAAAGCGGTCGATCCGGGCCAGCGCCGCTTCGATCTGGGACCGGGAGAGCATTCCCCGTGCGAGAGCATTTCGGATTCCAGCCATGGCACGGTCCGCAGGGCCGGGGTCCTCGCCGGGGCGCGCGTCGGAGATGAGGAGGATGTCCACGCCCGCGCCGAGGGCGAGCACCGCTGCCTCCTCCAGCCCGAACTCCTCCGTAATGGCGCGCATCATGAGGTCGTCGGAGACCACCACACCCCGAAAGCCGAGCGCGTCCCGGAGCAGCCCGTGGATCGTCGGGCGGGAGAGGGTGGCGGGGTAGTCAGGATCCAGGTTCCGGTTGACGACGTGCGCGGTCATGACGCTGTCCACGAACCCGTGGTTGATCAGCTCCCGGTACGGGTGGAGCTCGATCTCGGGGCTGGCGGTCTCGGTGACGTCGACGAACCCGCGGTGGGAGTCCTCCCAGCTCGAGCCGTGTCCCGGGAAGTGCTTGAGCGTGGTGCGGAGCCCCGCGTCCCTGAGCGCTTGAAGATAGGCGCGCGCGTGCGCGGTGACGACCTCAGGGTCGAGCGAGAAGGCCCGGCCACGCCTCACGATCACCGGGTTCAGCGGGTTCACGGCCACGTCCACCACGGGGGCCAGCGTCCAGTTGATCCCCGCCTCCCGGAGCATCCGCGCGATCCTCAGGGCTTCAAGCTCGGTCACCGTCAGGTCTCCCAGCGTGCCGAGCTCGTGGGCAGACAACGTCGGCGAATACCCCACGCGCGGGCTCAGGCGCATAACGGCGCCTCCCTCGCTGTCCACGGCGATGAGGAGGGGCCGGCCCGCGCACCCGCGGGCGAGCGCCTGGAGGTCGCCCGTCAGCCGGCCGAGCTGCTCGCGGCTCGTGATGTTGCGGGGCGCCTGGGTGGCGGCGTCCCGCTCGAAGAGGACCACGCCTCCCACTCTGAGGTCGCAGACGAGGTGGCGGACCTGGGCGTTGCCGTCCACCTCTGTGCCGTGGAACCCCACCAGCAGGAGGTCGCCGAGCCGGCGCTCGAGGGACGGATCGAGCGACCGCGCGCTCACACAGGCAGTGAGGACCAGGATGACGGCGAAGAACGCCGCGAGCCGGGGGTTCGGGTCAGCCGCGCGCGGCATCGACCAGCCGCTTCACCCGCTCCGGGTCCACCGGATTGCCGAGGCGGCCGTCCCGCTTGAGCGACGTCCCGACGATCGCGCCGTCGGCCACGGAAAGCAGCTCGGCCACGCTCTCGGGGGTGACGCCGCTCCCGACGAGGATCGGGGTGTCCCGGACCGCGGAGCGGACCCGCTTGACGTCCTCGAGCGGCGTCGCCTCTCCCGTGGCTTTGCCCGACACCACGAGCGCGTCCGCCAGCCCGCGGCCGACGGAGTCCTTCGCCTCCTGCTCGAGCTCCGTCGGCGCCAGGGGGACGCCGTGCTTGGCCTGGACGTCGGCGAAGATCCTGACATCAGCGCCGAGGAGTCTCCGGTAACGGAGGGTGGCCGCCGCGTTCGGCTGGATGATCCCCTGGTCTGCGACCACCGCGCCCGTATGGACGTTGACCCGGATGAAGCGCGCCCCCGTGGCCGCGGCGACGGCCAGGGCGGACTGGGGGTCGTTCTTCAGGACGTTGACGCCGACCGGAAGCGGGACCACACGGCCGAGCTCGGTGACCACGCGCGCCATCGCCGCGACGGTGGCGGCGTCCACGCGCCCCCGGTGGAAGGGGACGTCGCCGTAGTTCTCCACGAGCAGCCCGTCGATGCCGCCGGCTGCGAGGGCGCGCGCATCGTCCAGGGCGTGCGCCACCACCTCCTCCATGGAGCCGCTCCACCGGGGACTCCCCGGGAGTGGGAGGAGGTGCACCATCCCGATGAGCACTCCGGCTGTGCCGAAGAGGTCGGCGAGGCCGCTCATCGGTCCGACGTCCATCCTTACATGGTCCACGCCATCTCCCAGAAGGCGTGCTCGAATCGGCTCGACATCAGGAACCGCTCGGCCATCCTGCCGCGCTCGGCGCTGGACGCGGCGGCCCCGAGCCGGTCGAGGAGCGCCTTGAGCCACTGGGCGAGCTCCCTCACGTCGTCGGAGAATCCCATGGCGCAAGTGTATCACGCGTTGTGTCGGGCGATCGCGGTGGGGTATAGTGGGACCGTGCTTCGGCAGCAGAGGATCTTCTACGGCTCGTGGGTCGCCCTCGCGTTCTCCCTGATCGTGTTCCTCTCCACCGGCATCCGCTTCACGGCGGGGCCGTTCCTCAAGCCGGTCGTCGCCGACCTTGAGCTGGACCGGGCGGGCTTCTCGCTCGTCATCTCGCTGTCGCTCTTCCTCTACGGCGCCTTCATGCCGCTCGTAGGCCGGCTGGTCGACCGCGTCGGCTCACGCCTGGTCGTGACCATCGGCACATTCATCCTGGCGGGAGCGCTGGCGGCGACAGGGATGGCGCCCGCGCTCTGGCAGCTCGACCTCTTCTACGGCGTCCTCGTGGCGGCCGGCCTCGCGGCGACGGGCCACGTCATCGCGTCGGCTATCGCGATCCGCTGGAACAACGTGGATCGCTACGGAAACACTGCAGCGGCGTCGGTGCCGATCTGGCCTGCACGAGGCCCTGCTCGCCGGGCGGATCAGGGAAGGGGACCTGGTTCTGCTGGCGGCCTTCAGCACCGGCTTCTCCTGGGGGGCGAGCCTTCTCCGCTGGTAGTGCGTCGCGCGACGGGTGGGCGGTCTCTCGCCCAGCGCGTGTCGCCCGGCTGTGAGCCTCTGAATTCAGCTCGCGGATGCCGTTTCTTTCCTCCGGGAGACTCGGTGCGCCTGACCGGGTTTCGGTAGCCAGGATTTCCGGCTTTTCAGCCCAGGGGGTAGAGTAGGAGGTAGGCTTTGACAGGCGGGCCGGGTAGGTGGGTCCGAGGCCCAGATCACCCAAGGTCGGTGGGAGGGGATGGCGAGCCCCGTGTTTGAGTGGATGAGCAGGCTCTGGCGGCGGCGCCCCGCCAAGCGGGCTCTCGCCCTGGTTGGCGGGGGCGTGATCGGCGGGATGTACGAGGTCGGGGTGCTGACCGCGCTCGACGAGTCCCTCCCGGGCTTCAGGGCCAACGCCTTCGACATCTATGTCGGGGTGAGCGCCGGCTCCGTTGTGGCCTCGCTCATGGCCAATGGCATCCGGCCCAACGAGCTCTACCGGATCCTGGACCAGGGGCTGCCCGACCCCATGAACTTCCACCAGGGGTCCGTGTATGACCGGCGCTCGTTCGGCCGGGCCGGTCGACGCTTCGGGCGGCTCCTCTGGGCTGTCGCGAAGAACCTGCTGTCCGGGTTCCGGAGCTCGGTCCCCGACCTCCTCTCGAGGGCCCAGGGGGAGCTGCCGGCCGGGTTTTTCTCCCTGGAGCAGCTCGAGACCTACATGCGGAAGACCTTCGAGGCGAAGGGGCTCTCCAACGACTTCCGCACGCTGCCGCGAACCCTGGTGATCCCCGCGGTGGACCTGGACCGGGCCGAGCGCGTGGTCTTCGGTCTCGGGGCGCTCACCGAGGTCCCGATCTCGCAGGCCATCGCAGCCTCCTCCGCGATCCCGGGCTTCTTCGAGCCCTACACGATCCGGGATCGCGACTACGTGGACGGCGGGGTCGGGTACGCTGCGCACGCCGACCTGGCGATCGACCTCGGGGCCGAGCTCATAGTCGTGGTGAACCCGCTGGTTCCGCTCACGGGCGCGGGGGCGGTGGCTCCGGGGCATCTCAAAGAGCAGGGGTTGTACTCGATCCTCGAGCAGTCGAGCCGGATCACCAGCCAGAACCTGCTCGAGCTCGGCCTCCGCGAGCTTCAGCTCAAGCATCCCCGACTGGAGATCTTCCTGCTCCAGCCGGAGGCCAAGGAGTCTCCGCTCTTCGGCCCCTCCATGGGCTTCGAAGCGAGCCGCGCCGCGCTGCGCTTCGGCTATGCGTCCACGCGCGCGTGGTTGGCGGCGCGCGGCGACGCCTTCATGCGGCGCTTCCGGCTGGCGCAGGGCGCGCCCGCGCCCGTTCCGCCCTCCTCGTCTCGACGGGCCGAGGGGCCGTCGCAAGAGCCCGCGAGCCACGAACCGACGCCCCGCGCTTGACTCACGCGGGGCGCGGCCGTAGACTGGCGATTCTCCGATGACCTCCTACCAGTGGAGCCTGGTCCTCGGCACCGTGGCGGGCTTCGCCGACCTGCTGGGCGCGCTCGTGCTCACGCGGAAGGCGCACTGGGACCGGACCTTCCTCAAGTACTGCGTCGCCGTCGGCGCCGGCTTCATGCTGGCCACGGCCTTCGTCCGGATGCTCCCCGAATCGGCGGAGAAGCTCCGCCACGCGTTCCTCTTCGTCCTCGCCGGCTACTTCAGCATCCATCTCTTCGAGCACACGGTCGCTCCCCACTTTCACTTCGGCGAGGAAGAGCACCCGGAGGCGCTGCTGGAGCCTTCGGTGGGTTACCTGGCGCTCCTGGGCCTGGGCGTGCACACCTTCTTCGACGGCGTCGCGATCGCGTCCGGGTTCCTCGTCGGCCCCTCGCTCGGCTTCCTCCTCTTTTTCGCGGTCCTGCTCCACAAGCTGCCGGAGGGATTCACGATCGCCTCGCTCATGCTGGCCTCGGGGCGGAGCCGCAGGGCCGCGGCCGGCGCCGCCGCGCTACTGGGTGGATCCACGCTGCTTGGAGTCCTCCTGACCTCGCTGCTCGCCGAGTTCGGGGGGCCCGCCCTGGCGCTCTCGGCGGGGGTCACGATCTACGTCGCCGCCTCGGACCTGATCCCAGAGGTCAACCGGGAGCGGGGCCTCGGACTGGCCTGGGCCGTGTTCGGCGGCCTGGTGCTGTTCGCCGTCGCGGACTGGGTCGTCTCCTCGGCCGGGCTGCACTGACCGGGGGCGTGCGGCGGTTCGCTTCGGCGCTCCTCGGTTGAGGCCCCGGCGGGAGCAGTGTATTCTGGTGGACCGTTGGGGGAGAGCCGGTGCCCCCGGATACGGCGATGGCCAAGCGGGCGAAGGTGCTGTTCGCGGAGGGCCCCCGCGGCGACGCAGGGATCGTCGGGCGTACGCTTGCCGAGATCGGATGTCGCGTGAAAGTCGCCGGGCCCGGACCCGACCTCCTCACGACGGCGAGGCAGTGGCGGCCGGATCTGATCATCCTGGGCGTGGGCAAGACGCGCCCGGCGCCGGCCACGGTCCTCCAGCTCCTCCGTGGCGACGCGCGTACCCGAACTGTCCCGATCCTGATCCTGCTCGACTCGCGGCCTTCGCCCAGGGCGTGGGCCCAGGCGGCGCGCGCCGATGACGTGGTGCGGCGGCCGGTGGCCACGCAAGAGCTTGCCATGCGCGTGCGGGGCCTCCTCCGGCTGAGCACGCTCGCGCGCGACACTCACCTGAAGCTCAAGCGCGTCCAGGCCCAGGCGCGGATCGACAACCTCACGGGCCTCGCCACCCACGGTGCATTCAAGGACCGCATCGTGCGCGAGCTCCCGCGCGCCGAGCGGTACCAGCGGCCCCTCTCGCTGCTCATGGCCGACGTTGATCACTTCAAGCACTACAACGACAGCTTCGGCCACCCGGCCGGTGACCGGCTCCTGCGCCTGGTCGGGCGCATGGTGGCGAGCCAGGTCCGCCAGGTGGACTTCGGGGCGCGTTATGGCGGCGACGAGTTCGCCGTCATCCTTCCCGAGACGAGCAAGGCCGCTGCGTGCGTGGCGGCGGAGCGCCTCCGCGTCGCCGTCGAGATGCACCCGTTCCCCCGCAGCCAGTCCCAGCCCCTCGGCAAGGTCACGGTGTCGGTCGGCGTCGCCACCTTTCCCGACGACGCCACCACGCACGAGAAGCTCCTCGAGGCGGCCGATCGCGCGCTTTACCAGGCGAAGGCCGACGGCCGCAACCTGGTCCGGGGCGCCGGCGACTGGTCCCCGCACGGTGCGGGGGATGAGAGATGAGGAAAGCGATCCTGGTCCTTCACGGTCCGAACCTGAACCTGCTGGGCGCCCGGGAGCCCGAGGTCTACGGCCGTCTCACGCTGGCGCAGGTGAACCGGGAGATCGAGCGCTACGCCAAGCGGCGCGGCGTGCGGATCCAGTGCCGGCAGTCCAACCACGAGGGCGAGCTGATCGAGGCGATCCAGACGGCCGAGCAGCGGGGGTTCGGCGCGATCGTGTTCATCCCGGGCGCGTTCACCCATTACGCGCTGGCGCTCCGCGATGCGGTCGCCGCCGTGCGGCTGCCCGTGATCGAGGTGCATCTCTCCAACATTCACGCCCGGGAAGAGTTCCGACGCCATTCGGTGATCGCCCCGGCCGCCCGCGGTCAGATCTCGGGCTTCGGTCTCCGGAGCTACCTCCTCGGCGTGGAGGCCGCCCTCGGCGCGATCGAGGTGCAGAAGTGAATGGGAACACCCGAGCGGCGTCTAACCACAGCGAACCCGCTGGGTGACGGCGAATGAGATCACGGTGTGAGCAGCGACGAGAGCGACCTCATCGCCAGGTGCCGGGCCGGAGACCTGGCCGCCTTCGAGCCGCTGGTCGAGAAGTACCGCCAGCGCGTCTGGCGCCTGGCGTACCGGGTCCTGGGGGACAGGGAGGAGGCTCGGGACGTGGCCCAGGAGGCCTTCGTTCGCGCGTACCAGTCGCTCGGCGAGTTCCGCGGGCAGTCGGCCTTCTACACCTGGCTCTTCAGGATCGTGGTGAACCTCGCCACCGATCGCCGACGCCAGCACACCGCTCGGCTCAGGGCCTTCGGGGGCGAGCCGGTTGCCGGGCAGGGGTGGACGCGGACGGCTCCCGATCCGGGATCGCCGCCGGACCTAGAGGCGCGGCGGGCGCAGGAGCGGGAGCGGATCGCGCGTGCGCTCGATGCCTTGCCGGCCCACCATCGAACTATTATCATTCTCTGTGACATCGAAGGGCTGTCCTACCGCGAGATCGCTGACGCGCTGGGATGCCCGATCGGAACGGTGATGTCGCGCCTTCACAATGCGCGGAAGCGCCTGCGGAGCCTGTTGACGCCCTTGCTCGGGCTCCTGCTGGCCCTCTGGTTCGGCCTGGGCGCCGCGCCGACGTGGGCCCAGGCGCCGTCCGTGTCGCTGAGCGCGCGGATCCTCTGGGCCTCCAACGCGCCCGCGGCGCCCCTGCCGCCGGGCGGGCAGGCGTTCGTCCCCGGTGGACGCGCGCAGGATGAAGCGTTTCGTCGCCACGTCAGCCGCCTTCGCCAGGTCTTCGGTTACCAGAGCTACGAGCAGCTCGATCTCATCCAGGCGCAGATCCCTCTCGGCCTCGCCCGACGATTTGCCTTGCCCGGAGGCCGGGAGCTCGAGCTCAGGCCGTCCGCCGTGAAGGGCTCGGTGGTCCGGATGGACATCAAGATCCTGAACCGCGGCGCCTCGGAAGTCTCCATCGTGGCCGACGTCCCGCCCAACCGGCCCGCCCTCGTCGGGGGTCCGCCGTACGAGGGCGGCGTCCTGATCATCGCCATCACCGCGCAGTCCCAGCCATGAGAGCCGTCGCACCAGCCCGATGTTTGTCAATGCTTCGGGCGCGGCGCGACCCGCCCGACCCAACTTCGCTGGGTACCCCGGGTGCCCGCGGCCTCACGGCATGGCCGAACCCGTCACGCTCGAACGACGGAGGGAGGTTCGGAAGGGGGGCGGAGCCCCCCTGCGAGCGCCCATGAGCGAGGAGCGCTACTGGAAGGAGCGGGCCCGGATCGAGCAGGGCCACCTCAAGTACCGGGACAAGCTTAAGGAGGAAGGCAAGCTCTTCCTCCGGGACCGCCTCAAGCTCCTGCTGGACCCCGGGGCCGACTTCGAGGAGGACTGGCTCTTCGCCCGGAGCCAGGAGGCCGAGACGCCGGCCGACGGTGTCGTCACCGGCGTGGGAAAGGTCGGCGGGCGCACCGTCTGCGTCATGGCTAACGACTACACGGTGAAGGCGGGCTCCTGGGGGGAGAAGACCGTCCAGAAGATCG